>JAENWO010000530.1 GCA_016649925.1 Actinomycetales bacterium | reverse complement strand
GCGTTCAAGGACGGGTCGGTGATCCCCGGGTGGCAGGTGCGCCGGATGGCAGAGCTGACGGTCGCCGTCCTGGACCGGCTCGGTGTGCGGGTACCCGGGGACCTCGGGGCGCATGGGCCGGGGCAGGGGGTGACCGCGGAAGGCGAGGCCTTCGCCCGGGCGGCGCTGCGGACGTGGCCGTGAGAGGGCACCGTTGGTAGGCAGGGCCGGGGGACGTGATCATCGCCCGTGGCGCGCGGCGAGGTCCCCATGTGGCGAGTGCCACCGCGGACTCCTCCACCGCGGGATCCCGCGGCTCTGGACGAATGTCCTAATTCTTGAGACACTCAACCACCGCGCCGCGCGATGTCGTATGAATCGAGACATTGGGACACGCCACCATGCTGTACCGCTTCCCGGATCTGGACCTCGAGGACGTCGCCGTGCTCGGGGAGGTGTCCGCCATGCGCGCGGAGCTCGCCGAGTACCTGCGCGTGCCGCGGCGGTGGGCGGGGCGCCTCCGCCGGACGGCCCTCGCGGCAGCGATCCGCGGCTCCAACAGCATCGAGGGCTACCGCGTCGAGCTCGATGACGCGGATGCGGCCTTGGACGATGAGCAACCCCTCAGTGCCGATGAGCGGACATTCGCCGAGATCCGCGGCTACCGGCAGGCCCTGGGCTACGTCCTGGCGATGGCGCCCGACGAGCACTTCTCCCTCGACGCGTCCGCCCTGCGGAGCATGCACTACATGATGCTGTCGCACGACCTGAGCCGCAGCCCCGGCCAGTACCGCAGAGGTGAGATCTTCGTCCACGACGACCGGACGGAGGAGACGGTCTACACCGGCCCATCGGCCGACGATGTGCCTGATCTCATGGAGGAGCTGGTAACGGACCTGGGCGACCACCGGGACGAGGATCCGGTGGTGCAGGCCGCGATGGCGCACCTCAACCTGGTGATGGTCCACCCCTTCCGTGACGGCAACGGGCGCATGGCCAGGGCGTTGCAGACGCTCGTGCTGGCCCTGAAGGGCATCGGCGAGCCGGAGTTCGCGAGCATCGAGGAGTGGCTCGGAGCGAACACCGACGACTACTACCGAGTGCTCGCGGCGACGGGGCGCGGGGCGTGGTTGCCCGACGGCGACGCGCACCTGTGGGTGAAGTTCAACCTCAGGGCGCATCACCTGCAGGCGCAGGAGGTCCGCGGCCGGTGGGACCGGGCGTTGCGGGTGTACGGCCTGCTCGACGAGCTGGCCGCCCGCGCCGGCCTTCCGGAGAGAGTCGTGGACCTGCTCTACACGGCCCTGCTCGGCTACCGCCTGCGCCGCGCGACCTATGTCGATCAGGCCGGCATCGACGCTCGGACGGCCAGCAGGGACTTCAAGGCATTGACCGATCTCGGGCTGCTCCGTGCCGTCGGGGAGACCAAGGGGCGGCACTACGTGCGAGGGGACGCCCTCGAGTTCGTGCGGGCGGCGATGCGACGTCGAGAGCCACTGAGGGACCCCTACCCGTGGATGCCCGCCAGGCTCGTAGAGCTCACGACGCCGTAGCGGTCGGCCGGGCATGACGAGGCGGCGGCCGGGCGCGGCCTCAGACCGCCTGCGGGCAGGCCCGGCGCTCGCAGGGTTCGCCGGGCGCGGGCGTTGCTCAGTCCGGCGGTGCCCAGCGCAGCCCGGGGAACCGGGCGAAGTCGCGGTCGAGGGTGACCCAGAGCGCACCGTGCTCGATCGCGACGGCCGCGTGTGCGGCGTCGGCCACCAGATTCCCCCGGGCGTCGGCGGCCAGGCAGAGCTGCTCGAACACCTCCCAGTGGCGCGGTGTCGGCGTGACCCGCACGACGCCGTCGGCCGCGTGCAGGGCGGCGACCTGCTCGAGGGCGCGGGCCAGCGGCGTGGGCTTCGTGAACACCCGCGGATGGGTGAGGATCCGCACGGTGCCGGTGAGGACGGCGTCGGTCAGGCCGAGGTCCTCCACGCCGACGACGGCGC
>JAENWO010000461.1 GCA_016649925.1 Actinomycetales bacterium | reverse complement strand
GTCGGCACCGACACTCTGCTCGCCGACATGCCGCTGGAGGGCGGCTCGCAGCGCTGGTAGGTGCAGGTGGCCGTTGACACGGCGAAACTGCTTACCGGCCTCGACCAGGCCGGCGGCGCACCAGCGCAGGGCCATGTTGCCGCTCTGCCTGTTCTTCACGTTCGATGCTATTCGTGCTGCGCAGGGTGCGGGCCACGAGATGGTCACGCCCACCTGACGCCGTCGGTCCCCCGACGTGGCCGCGGTCGCGGTCACCTTGCTGCGGTCAGTTCGTGCGGAAACGGTCAGCCTCCTCGGCGGCCTTGGCGATGTTGCGCTGCATCCCACCGAAGACGATGCCGTGGAACGGCAGCACCGCCCACCAGTACGCCTGACCGAGCAGGCCGTGCGGGTGGTAGGTCGCCCGTTGCCGGAAGACGGTGCGGCCCTTGTCGTCGGTCTCCGCGATCAGCTCGAGCCAGGCCAGTCCGGGCAGGCGCATCTCCGCGCGCAACCGCAGCAGGTGACCCTCCTCGAGGGCCTCGACGCGCCACCAGTCCAGGGCGTCCCCGACGGCGAGCTCGTTCGGGTGGCGGCGGCCCCGCCGCAGGCCCGGGCCGCCGAAGACCTTGTCCATCAGGCCACGAGCCACCCAGCCGAGCTTCCAGGAGTACCACCCGTGCGCGCCACCGACGCCCTCGATCACCGTCCACAGGCTCTCGGGTTCGGCGTCGACCACCGTGTGCCGATCGTCGGTGTACAGACTGCCGCCGGCCCAGTCCGGGTCCTGAGGCAGGGGGTTGCTGGGCGCGTGCGGCGTCGCGGCCGACGACCACGTGGTACTCACGTCGAACTCGCGCACCCGGCTCAGGGCGAGCTCAACCGCACGGTCGAAGCCGAGCAGGCCGGTCGGTGGGTCCGGGACGTGGTCGTGGATGTCGTCCTCCTTGGCGACGACCTCGTGGACCAGCGACTGGACCAACGGCCGCGCCAGGCCCGAGGGCACGGGGGTGACGAGGCCGACCCACAGGCTCGCCAGCCGCGGCGTCAGCACGGGGACCGTCCTGATGAACCGCGGCGGGAGGCCGGCGACGACGGCGTACCGCTGCATCATCTGCCGGTAGGTGAGGATGTCCGGGCCACCGATGTCGAACGTGCGGCTGACGGTCGCCGGCATCCGCGCCGCTCCGACGAGGTAACGCAGGACGTCGCGTACCGCGATCGGCTGGATGCGGTTGTCCAGCCACCTCGGCGCCACCATCGCCGGGAGCCGCTCGGTGAGGTAGCGCATCATCTCGAACGACGCGCTGCCCGAGCCGATGATCACCGCGGCCTGCAGCACGGCGGTCGGCACGCCACTCGCGAGCAGGATCTCCCCGACCTCCTTGCGGGACTCCAGGTGGGGTGAGAGCTCCCCCTCGGGGTGCAGACCGCCGAGATAGACCACGCGTCGCACGCCCGCCTCACGGGCCGCTACCGAAAACGTGCGCGCCGTCTCGCGGTCCCGCGCCTCGAAGGACGCACCGGACCCGAGGGCGTGGATCAGGTAGTAGGCGACGTCGACTCCGTCCATCGCGCGCGCCAGGCTCTCGCGATCCTGAGCGTCCGCCTGGACCACCTCGACCTGTTCGCGCCACTCCCGTGGGTCCAGGCTCAGTGGGCGCCGGGCCATCGCCCGGACCCGGTACCCCGCGGCGAGGAGCTCGGGGACCAGCCGTCCACCGATGTACCCGGTGGCGCCGGTGACCAGGACCAGGGGCGCCTCCGCGCCGGAGCCCTCCTCGTGCAGGGTCGTGGCAGTCCCAGCCTCGGTGCCGGCCCCACGACCGTCTGCCGCCGTCGTCGCCATCGCGCCACCTCCTTGGTGGTACCCGAGACTAGGGGCGGGCACGCCGTCTGGCGAACGTGACCCGCCGCCGCACCGTGTGCACTCGGGCACCGACCGCGTCGACCGCGTGGGGTCCTTCGCCGAGATGATCGCGCCGCTCGCCGTGATGGCCGGGCTCAGCTTCGTCGTCACCGCGCTGGCTCCCCTGGGCGGGTGTCGCCGTCCTGCTCGCCACCGGCGTCGTCCTCGGCACGCTCGTCGGCGACCGGTGGGTGCTGCTGATCATGGCGGCGACCGCGCTGCTGATCGTGGGGGCGATGACGTGGCGCGTGCAGATCGACTCCAGCGGGCTCACGGCCCGCGCCACGATGGGTCGGCCTCGGCACCACATCCCGGCGAACGAGGTGGAACGGGCCGACGTGGTGACGGTCGACCCCCTCGCCGAGTTCGGCGGGTGGGGAATGCGCGTCAACGCACGCGGAACGGTGGGACGGGTGACGCGCAAGGCTGAACACCATGGCCGAGCGCAGCCGGCGCACCTCGGCGAACAGTTGAGCAGGGCCCTGCTCGAGATCCACACGGGCCACTCCCCCGGCCCTTGCATCCGTTCTGGGATAGGCTCAGTTTCAACGAATGGTTCGAGGAGGGATGGGTCATGCACACACGCACCATCGATGTCCCCTCGCCGCGTTGCTGCCGCACCTGTATCTAGAGCGTGGAGTCCTTCGGCCCGGCCGAGCATGACTCGACGCTCGCCCTCGTGCCCCCTCCGTGCGCCTGGCGGTTCCCGTGCTGACTCGCAT
>JAENWO010000248.1 GCA_016649925.1 Actinomycetales bacterium | reverse complement strand
TTCTGGTAGTCCTTCTTCACAGCGGTCCCCTGTCCTGGGTCGACTTGGCGGTCGCCCAACACCTACCGCAAGGCCGGTGTCAGGCGGGGGACCGCCACCTCAACTTCCACGAGACCCGGGACAACCTCAACTCTTCGAAACTCTTGCGAAAGGAAACTAGATGATCAACGTAGCGGTGGTTGGCGCCGGCAACATATCGCCGTCGCACATGCGGGGCTACCTAGCGTTCCCGAACCGCTGTCGCATCGTCGCGCTGTGCGACGTCGTGCCGGCCAGGGCAGAGGCGAAGAAGCGTGATCTGGGTCTTGAGGACGTCGATGTCGTCGACTCGCATGAGAAGCTGCTGGGGCGGGACGACATAGATCTCGTCAGCGTCTGCACGCCGCCGTCCAGCCACGCGCCCGTCACGATCGACCTGCTGCGCGCGGGCAAGAACGTCGTCGTCGAGAAGCCGATGGCCCCGTCGCTGACCGAGTGCGACGCGATGATCGCCGCCGCGCGCGAGAGCCGAGCACTCTTGTCCGTCGTGGCGCAGAACCGCTTCCGCGACGATGTGGCCATCCTCAAGGACGTCGTCGACTCCGGGCTGCTCGGTCCGGTCGCCCACCTCAGCATCGACTCCGCGTGGTGGCGCGGCCTGCCGTACTACGACCTGTCCTGGCGGGGGACGTGGGAGTCGGAGGGCGGCGGACCCACCCTCAACCACGCGATCCACCACATCGACCTGTTGCTGTGGATGATGGGGGAGCCGCAGGCCGTGTCGGCGATGATGACCAACGCGTGGCATGACAACGCCGAGGTGGAGGACCTGTCGATCGCGCTCCTGCGTTACGAGCGCGCGGTCGCGCAGCTGACGAGTTCGGTGGTGCACCACGGACAGCGCCAACAGATCCTGGTCGAGGGGCAGAATGCTTCGGTGGCTCAGCCGTGGGCCGTCCACGCCGAGACCGCCCAGCCGAACGGCTTCCCCACACCCGAGGGCAACGGCGAACTCGTCGCACAGCTGGAGGCGCGGCGCGCCGAACGGCGACCACTAGCGCACACGGGCCACACGGGCCAGCTCGACGACGTGCTGTCGGCTCTTGAGACGGGTCGCGAGCCCGCGATCGGAGGTGCCGACGGCCGCCGGACCATCGAGGTGGTCACCGCTATCTACCAGGCCGCGATCGAAGGCCGGACGGTGGAGCTGCCGATCCGACCGGACAGCGCCTACTACACCGGCGAGGGCGTGCTCGCGAACGCGCCCCGCTACTTCACCAAGGCGCGGTCCGTCGATCAGCTCGACGGGTTCATCACCGTCGGCGAGTCGGGCGGCGCTCACACCTGACCGCACCATGTCCCAACAGCCGACGCGCACGACGCAAGGAGAGGAAACATGAGCAGCAGCTTCGGGGGCTCCTACGCCCCGAACCCGATTCCGGCACCGGTCGCCGAGCCCGGCGCCTTCACCTTCGCCGCAGTCGGGCTGGACCACGGGCACATCTACGGAATGTCGAACGGTCTGCTCGGCGCGGGCGCCACGCTGAAGTGGGTGTACGACCCGGATCCCGCCAAGGTCGCGGCCTTCGCGGAGAAGTTCCCCCAGGTGAAGGTCGCCAGCAGCGAGGACGAAGTGCTCGACGACGCCGAGGTCGGCCTCGTCGCGGGCGCCGCTGTGACAGCCGAGCGCTGCGCGCTGGGTCTGCGCGTCATGGACGCGGGCAAGGACTACTTCACGGACAAGGCACCGCTCACGACGCTCGAGCAGCTCGCCGCGGCGAGAGAAGCCGTAGCCCGCACGGGCCGCAAGTACGGCGTCTACTACTCCGAACGCATCCACGTCGAGACGGCCGTGTTCGCGTCCCAGCTCATCGAGGCCGGCGCGATCGGACGCGTCGTGCAGGTGATCGGCCTCGGGCCGCACCGCCTCTCGGCGGCGTCCCGGCCGGCGTGGTTCTTCGAGAAGGACAAGTACGGCGGCATCCTGTGCGACATCGGTTCGCACCAGATCGAGCAGATCCTGCACTACACCGGCTCCGCGGACGGGACGGTGGTGAGCAGCCAGATCGCCAACTACGCCAACCCGGAGCATCCGGGGCTGGACGACTTCGGCGATGCGACGATCGTGACCGACACGGGCGCCAGCGGCTACTTCCGGTGCGACTGGTTCACCCCCGACGGACTGCAGATGTGGGGCGACGGCCGCATGTTCATCCTCGGTACCGAAGGCTTCATCGAGCAACGGAAGTACATGAACATCGGCACGGACGACGGACCCGCGCACGTGTACCTCGCCAACAGGTCTGAAGAGACCCACTTCGATGTCCAGGGCAAGGTCGGGTACCCGTTCTTCGGCCAGTTCGTGCTCGACTGTCTGGAGCGTACGGAGAACGCCATGACCCAGGAGCACGCCTTCAAGGCGGCCGAGCTCGCCATACGAGCGCAGATGCAGGCGGTGGATCTCGTACCGCGCGGCTAACCGACTCGGGCTGCACCGAGCGGCCTCGTGCCATCTACCCTGGACGCGTGGCCGAGGCGACGACGGACCGTGCGATGCGACAGATGTCTCCCGCGGCGGACCGGGCGCTGGTGGTGCGGCAGGCTTTGCGCCGACAGGACCGCGCGGGACGGGGCTGGGGGCCCCGCGTCGAGTTTGGACCTGAAACAAGGCCACGCTGCATCGTGTCCGGGCGGCTCCGCGTCACCGGGGCTTCGTCACCCAGGACCCGGCGACCGGCGCCGACGCACTGGGACCGGCGGCCGTGCGGCTCGCGGACGACTTCCTGGGCGAGGATTGATTGCCGGTCCTGCTCCACCCGGCGCTGGTCGGACTTGGCGCCGGCGAAGGTCGTCGAGGTGATGATCGCGCGGGTGAGCGGGTCGCGCCGGTGAAGTCGGCGCCGACAAGGGTCCGGCCGCGAGGTTGCACCCGGACAGGTCAGTGCCGGCGAGAGGCAGGTTGCCTGCGAGCGCCAGGTCGCACGCGCTGGCGGCGGGGGCCGCGGACGACGCTGCGGCGGCGGGTGGCGTCGTGGGTGCGACCGGAGCGGTCGTCGGCTGCGATGTCGGCACACTGAAGTTGGACTCCGATACGGCGGGGGTGAGCGTCGGAGGTGGCTGACGGGGAGTGAGGGTCGGTGCCGTCCCGCCGGGGTGGTTGCGGGGCTGGGTGTTGAGTCGCTCTGTCCGGGGGACTGGCCGCCGGGCTCCTCACCGGAGGTGCCGGGCGCCGCTCAGTTCGGCTCATCGCTCTCCTCGTACTCATCGCCCTGCGCAAATCCGCCTCGGATGTTGTCAAGGGAACGCTCAAGACAATCCTTGGCTTCATGATCCTCCAGGCCGGCGCAGGGATCATCGTCAACGGTCTGGTGCCCTTCAGTCAGATGTTCCAGGACGCCTTCGGCCTCGAGGGCGTCATCGCCGAGGACAACGCCATCGCTGCGGCCGTGCGACGCTACAGATCGCAGAACTCCTCCGTAAGCGGGCAGGCTCAGGGTCCGAGGGCGCCGATCGGGATGGTGACCACGCCGTCGGGCCGGGTCAGGCCGTACCCGTTCGCGGTGATGACGCCGAGGACAGCGGGCGAACCGATCTTGTCGGTGTCGATCTTGTCGGCGAACTTGAGGAGCTGGGCGGCCGCCTGGTCGGTCTGACCGGTGCCGAGCTTGACCTCGAAGGCGCCCCAGGTCCCGTCGCGTGCCTCGACGATGGCATCGACTTCGAGTCCGTCCGAGTCCCGGTAGTGGTAGACGGCCGCGTCGGTGGCGTCGGCGTAGACGCGCAGGTCGCGGACGACGAGCGACTCGAACAGAAGACCGAGGGTGTTCAGGTCCCGGAGGAGCTTCGCGGGGGTGGCGTCGAGTGCTGCAGCTGCCAGGGACGGGTCGACCAGGTGGCTGCGGGGCCTGTCGCGCAGTCGCGCTCGCGACCTCAGGTGGGTGGACCAGGCGGGTTGCACCTCGAGGATCATCAGCCGGGTGAGCGCGTCCTGGTACTCGTGAGCAGACAGGCGCGACACGGAGATGTCCTCGCCGTCGGCCTCGGCGGCCAGCCTGGAGACGACGTGCTCCATCGCGGTGTTGCGGGCCAGCGCCTGGATGAACCTCATGACGCGAACCGGATCGCGGCGCGGACCCGACATGCGCGGCAGATCGACCTCAGCAATGGTCCGCAGGTAGTCGCGGTTCGCCGAGCCGGCGTCCGTCGCCTGCATGTGGAGGTTCAGGGGCCAGCCGCCGCGAACGATCAGCTCGGCGATCCGCTGGACCGTCATGGAATCGGCGGGGGCCTTCGGGCGCTCGCCTGCGAGCATGGCTCGCAGGGACATCGCGCCGCCGGACTCGCCGGACTCGTACAGGCTCATCGGCCGCATCATGAGGCGCGCGAACCTGCCCGCACCGGAGTGGCGGCGGACGTCGTCGTTCGGGACCGCAGAGCCGGTCAGGATGAACTGCCCCGGGGCGCCGCGCTTGTCCACCTGCGTGCGGACGTGGTTCCAGACCCGGGTGCCGTCGAGCTGCCACTCGTCGACGAGCTGCGGGGGATCGCCGGCCAGGACCAGTGCGGGGTCAACCTGGAGTGCTTGGAGGGACGACTCGTCGCGGTCGAGGTACACGGCGCTGCGAGCCGCCTGCTCGGCCGTGCGCGTCTTGCCGCATGCCTTGGGGCCCTCTATCAGGACGGCTCCCGCGGAGCTGAGCCGGGCCGCGAGGAGGCGGTCCACTACACGGGGTAGGTACTCCACCTGCGTCTCCCCTACTCGCTAGTCCTGCTGTGACCTTACACTC
>JAENWO010000250.1 GCA_016649925.1 Actinomycetales bacterium | reverse complement strand
ATCTCGATGAAGTCGGCGGCACTGATGATGCCCTCGACGTCGTCCCGCAGGTCCGACTCGTCGAGGTCGAACATGTCGGCGGAGAGCTGGCAACCCCAGAGGTGTCCGCCGGCCGCGACGATCTGGTCGAGGAACTCCGGCACGCCGGGGATGCCGAGGTCGCTCATCTGCTTCTTCATCATTTTCGTCGTCATCGCGGATACCCCGGGTGCGGGCGCGAGGGCCTGCGGCATCCGGATGTCCCGGATCGGCAGGTGCATGGCCGTGTTGCCGACCGGGGAGAACTTCAGGTCGTTCATGCGGGACGTCCTGATCATGTCGAAGCCCCAGAACGTGAAGAACAGATGCGTCTCGACCCCCTCACCGAGGGCGGCGTTGCCCAGGATGAGTCCTGGGTAGGCCATGTCGAGGTTGCCTTTGGAGCAGATGATGGCGAGCTTGCGGCCGGAGTCGGCGTCGTCGTCGAAGTTCGGGACGATCGCCGGGACGACCTGCGGGGTGGTGGTCATGGTCTCGGTCCTCTCAGACACAGCCGTGCGGCTTGGGCAGTCCGGCGATGTAGGACATCTTCTTGCCGGGCTTCTTCGGGAACAGCGCGAACTGCTCCTTGACGCCGACGCCGCCGACGGCGTTCACGCGCCTCGTCGTGGGGGTCTCGCCCTGGGTGGTGAAGTCGGCACGCAGGAAGCGGATGACCTTCCAGTGGTCGTCGGTCAGGTCGATGCCGATCTGTTGGGCGAGGACCGCAGCAAGCTCCTCGTCCCACTCGTCGTACTCGGTGAGGAAGCCCTCCTCGTTGACGTGGACGGGCTTGCCCTGGATCTCGATGACAGGCATGGGTTTCCTTTCAGGTGGACGGGCCGGCGGTCTCCTTGCCGGCCATGGACATGAGGGACGGAACGGGGAGCGGGATGCCGCGCAGCAGCATGGTCCAGTAGATGTGCCGGAAGCCGAGCTTCCCCCAGTGGTTCGCCCGCGTCTCCTTGAGCAGCCCCAGCGGCCCCACGCGTGGGTAGGGGTACACCCCGGGCAGAGGCTCGGTGTCGTAGTTGAAGTCGATCAGCAGCCCCTTGCCGTGGCCGGACTCGATGAAGCAGTTCGCGTGGCCGTCGAAGAGGTGGTGCATCGGGCGGCCGTGGATGTGGTCCACGAAGTTCTCGACGAAGGAGTCCATCGCGAAGTGCGCCACCGACCCCGCCTTCGAGGCCGGGATGTTGCTTGCGTCCCCGAGGGCGAAGATGTTCGCGTGCTTCGTCGACAGCAGGGTGCCCTTGTCGACGGGCACATAGTTCAACTCGTCGCCGAGCCCGGAGCGGGCGACGAAATCCGCACCCATGTTCAGCGGGACGGTCACGAGCAGGTCGAAGGGGACCTCCCGCTCATCCATCGAGACCAGCGTCTTGCTCGCGGGGTCGATGTGCTCGACGTAGAAGTCGGGCTCGACGGCGATGTGGCGGTCCTCGAGCATCGAGCCGAGGTGGGCGGAGGCGACGGGTTTGGTGAACGCCCCTTCCAGCGGGGTCACGTACGTGATCTCCACCGCCTCGCGCATCTTCTTCTCCTCGAAAAAGGCGTCGGCGAGGAACGTGAACTCGAGTGGGGCGACGGGGCACTTGATCGGCATCTCGGTGATGTGGACCACGAGCCGTCCACCCTCCCAGGTGGCCAGCTTCTCGCGCAGGGCGACGGCGCCGTCGAGCGTGAAGAAGTCGAAGATGCTCCGGCGCCACTCCCCCTCCGCCATGCCTGGGGTCTCCTCCGGGCGCGGGCTCGTCCCGCTCGCGATGACGAGGTAGTCGTAGTCGAGGGCCCGCCCGTCCGCCAGCGTGACGGTATCGGCCTCGGCGTCCACGCGGTCGATCTCGCCGAGCACGAGGTCCACGCCCTTCGGCAGGAACCGGTCGCGGGGCTTGATGAGATCCTTCGGCTCGTACACCCCGAACGGGAGCAGGAGCAGGCCTGGTTGGTACAGGTGGGTGTCGTCGCGGTCGACGATCGTGATCCGCCACTCGCCCTTGGGCAGCCGACGCCGCAGCTTGTTGGCCACCATCGTCCCGGCCGTTCCCGCGCCGAGGATGACAAGAGTCTTCGTGGTTCCACGGGTCTTGCCGTTGCTTCGCATAGTTCGATAGTGGACCCATGTACGGGCCTGCAACAGGGCCGTACGTCCTACCCCCGGGGGTATCGTCAGCACGGTGCCCCGCTGTGACGTCGGGCTCAGGTCTCGCCCGAGCCCGCGACTGCCGAGCCCGCGACTGCCGAGCCCGCGACTGCCCGAGCCCGCAGCGCAGTGCCGAACGTCAGCGGCGCCGGCGACGACGCGACGCCCCCTCGCCCCGTACCCTCAGCACCATGCCAGCCACGTTGCACGTCACCGGTTTCGGTGCCGCCCACGGCGCCCGACAACTCTTCTCCGGCCTGACGTTCACCATCTCCCCCGGTGACGTGTGGGGCCTGGTCGGCGCCAACGGTGCCGGGAAGTCCACCCTTCTGAGCGCGCTGGCGGGGCAAGCGGGGCACGCCGAGATCGAGGGCCGCGCCACGCTCGCCCCGCCCCAAGCCACCGTGGGCTACCTCTCGCAGGAGCCCGAGCGGCGCCCCGGCGAGAGCATCCTGGAACTCCTCCGCCGCCGCACCGGGGTCACCGCCGCAGCCGAGGCCATGGACGATGCCGCGGACGAGCTCGCCGTCCACCCCGAGGACCCCGCCACCGGCGAGGCCTACTCCGCGGCACTGGAGCGGTGGCTGGCCCTCGGCGGCGCCGACCTGGACGAGCGGGCCGAGGTAGCCGCGGCCGACGTCGGTCTCGGCGTCGACCTGCGCGCCGGGACGGCCACACTCTCAGGCGGCGAGGCGGCGCGCACCGGTCTCGTCGCGCTGCTGCTGCAGCGCTACGACGTCCTCCTGCTCGACGAGCCGACGAACGACCTCGACCTCGCCGGTCTGGACCGGCTCGAACGCTTCGTCCGGGAGTCCCGGGCGCCGATGCTCATCGTCAGCCACGATCGCGAGTTCCTCGCCCGCTGCGTCACCGGGATCGTCGAGCTGGACCTCGCCCAGCAGCAGGTGAGCCTCTACGACGGCGGCTACGACGCCTACCTCGCCGAGCGGGAGCTCGCCCGGCTGCGTGCCCGGGAGGCCTACGAGAGCTACGCCGACCGGCTGGACGGGCTGAAGGACCGGGTCCAGATGCAGAAGAACTGGGTCGAGAAGGGAGTCCGCACCGCGCGCAAGAAGGCGCGGGACTCCGACAAGCACATCAAGGCACGGGCCGTGGCCCGGACCGAGAAGCAGGCGGCCAAGGTCAGCCAGTCTGAGCGGGCCATCCAGCGGCTGGAGACGGTGGAGGAACCACGCAAGGAGTGGGACCTGCGGCTGTCCATCGCGCACGCCCCACGCAGCGGTGCCGTGGTGGCCACCCTGGACGACGCCGTCGTCCGCCGCGGCACGTTCGCACTCGGCCCGGTCACGACGCAGGTCTGCGCGGGTGACCGCATCGTCATCACCGGAGCGAACGGTTCGGGCAAGTCCACGTTGCTCGCTCTCCTGCTCGGCCAACTGGCACCCCAGGAGGGCCGGGCCTCCCTCGGCTCCGGTGTCGCCGTCGGCGAGGTGGACCAGACCCGCGCGATGTTCGACGGGAGCGAACCCCTTGCGATCACTTTCGGGCGGCTCGTACCCGACTCGGCGGAGGCGGACGTGCGCACGCTGCTGGCGAAGTTCACGCTCGGCGGCGAGCACGCCCTCCGGCCGGCATCATCCCTCTCCCCGGGAGAGCGCACGCGCGCGGCCCTTGCTCTGCTGCAGGCCCGGGGGGTCAACCTGCTCGTGCTGGACGAGCCGACGAACCACCTCGACCTGCCCGCCATCGAGCAGCTCGAGCAGGCCATCGAGTCGTTCGAGGGAACGGTGCTGCTCGTCACCCACGACCGGCGCATGCTCGCGGGCGTGCGCGCGACGCGTCGCTGGCGGGTGGACGCCGGACGGCTCACCGAGGTGGACGTCGGCTGACCGCGGCGCTGGGCGACTGGGCGACTGGGCGACGCCCGCTCAGCGGCAGGTGCAGCGCTGGCCGGGATCTACCTGGGCCATGACAGCGTCGGCGTGCTCGCCGCAACCGGTCCAGGTGGTCTTCCCACACGTCATGCAACGCACCGGACTGCACATGGCTCACTCCTTGCTGTGGAAGATCTGGCTGACGTCGAGGGTAACCGCCCGTGGAGGCACCGCTCGCTCACGCCAGCGAACCGCTCGCTCACGCCAGCGAGAGGAAGAGCTTCTCCAGCCTCGCCACGTCGAGGGTGTCCTTGGCGTCCGGCTCCGTCAGGCACTGCTTCATGCCGGTGGCGATGATCGCGAACCCCGCACGATCCAGTGCGCGACTGACGGCCGCGAGCTGGGTGACGACGTCCTCGCAGTCCCGGCCTTCGTCGATCATCCTCAGCACACCGGCCAGCTGACCCTGGGCGCGCTTCAGCCGGTTGACGACCTTGCCCATCTCGTCTCGGTCGAGCTCCATGCCGGCCTCCCCTGCCACGATCCCACGTCACGTCCCAACAGGATACCCCGGAGGGTAACCAGCGGCTCAGCTCAGAACGTCTGTCAGCGCGTCGAGCGCCGCGCACGCCTACAGACTCACACCCGGATCGCCGTCGCCGTTCGCGACCGCGAGGCCGACGGCGGTGCCGTCGTCCGGGACGAGGCGCAGCTGAGGCCGTGGCTCAGGGGCGTT
>JAENWO010000368.1 GCA_016649925.1 Actinomycetales bacterium | reverse complement strand
TGCCCCTGGTGAGTGAAGGGCCGGGCTGGCTGACCAACACGTCCCTCGCCCTCCTCGCGGTCATCGTCGTGAACATCTGGATCGGCATCCCGTTCAACGCGACGATCCTATTCGGGGGCCTGCAGGACATCCCTGAAGAGCTGTACGAGGCGGCGGCGCTGGACGGTGCGACCGGCTGGCGGAGCTTCCGCTACATCACCTGGCCGGTGCTGCGACCGGTGGTCAACGTGGTGCTGGTCCTTGGCGTCGTGTACACAATCAAGGTCCTGGACATCATTCTCGGGCTCACCGGCGGTGGACCGGCCAACGCGACGCAGACCATCGCGACGCAGTCGTACCACCTCTCGTTCGTCGAGTTCGACTTCGGTCAGGGCGCCGCCCTCAGCAACATCCTGATCGTGATCTCCCTGATCTTCGCGACCCTCTACCTGCGCGCCACCCGACGCGCCGTTGACGAGTGAGGACGACATGAACGCTCTCGCGACCAGGCGGCGCCCTCCGGCGACCGCTCCGCGCCGTCCCGACCTTGCTTCGCCCGGACGCGTGCGAGGTGGCTCGCGCCACACAGTCTTCGGGATCCTCATCCTCGCGGTGATGTTGTTCCCCGTGTACTGGATGCTGAACGTTTCCCTACAGCCCGGCGGGTCCGCTGTCGGCACGCCCTGGCTGCCGCTGGACGTGAGCCTGGACGGGTACGCCACTGCGCTGCGCGACCAGGGCGGCAATCTCATGACCAGCCTGATCGTGGCCCTCGGCAGCGTCGTGCTCAGCCTGCTCATAGCGGCACCCGGTGCCTACGCCTTGGCCCACTTCAAGGTGCCGGGCGCCAGGGTGGTGCTGCTCGGCATCCTCATCAGCCAAATGATTCCCGGCATCGTGGTGGCCAACGCGCTCTACAGCGCGTACAACGATCTGGGGCTGTTGAACTCGATCCCTGGGCTCATCCTCGCCGACTCGACTGCCGGCATCCCGTTCGCGATGCTGATCCTGCAGACGTTCATGAAGAGCATCCCCTCCTCGATCGTTGAGGCATCGTGGGTCGACGGCGCGGGTCCGCTTCGCACCTTCGTCTCAGTCGTGCTGCCGATGTCGCGCAATGCGCTCGTCACTGCCGCGCTGTTCACGTTCCTGTTCACCTGGGGCGACTTCCTGTTCGCCCTCACGCTGACGACCACAGAGGACGTGCGCCCCGTGACACTCGGCCTGTACACCTACATCGGGGCATACGTCGCCGACTGGAGCTCGGTCATGGCTACCGCCGTGCTCGCGTCACTGCCAGCAGTGGTGCTGCTCGTCCTCGCGCAGCGCTACGTAGCGGCAGGCATAACCGCCGGAGCCGTCAAGTGACGACGGTCACGAGCAATCCGGCGCGCCCGGCACGGATCCCCAAAGCCCGGCCCGACCATGCAGTGCGGCCTGGCCACGGCTGAGTACAGCGGGTTTTCAGCGAGGCTGAAAAGTAGCGAAGGAGAAAGCAATGACCACGTTCAGCATCGACGGTGACACGCTCGAGGTTCGTCACCAGCACGAGGTTCTTCGGGTCGAACCGTGGGGCCCAGACAGCGTGCGCGTGCGTGCTGCGCAGGGCTCGCTGCCACTCTCGGACGTCGGCGCCCTGCAGGGGCGCCCCGCTGGCGGCCCAGCGACCCTGACGATCGAAGGGAACTCAGCCCGCCTCGTCAACGGCGAGGTGACCGTCGAGGTGGTGCTGCCCGCGACCGACGGCATCCCGATGCCCGAGCTGCGGCTCCTGCGGACCTCCACCGGCGAGGAACTGCTCGCCGAAGAGCGCGAGCACTTCTGGTGGCCAGGCGCCCGCGTCTTCTACGGCAACCGCTCCGGGGCGGGCGAGATCCACCAGCAGTTCCGCGGCTACCCGGGCGAGCGCCTCTTCGGCATGGGCCAGCGCACACACGGGCATCTCGACCACAAGGGCCTCTCGCTGGACCTGGTGCAGCGCAACGCTGAGGTGTCGATCCCGTTCGTGGTGAGCAACCGCGGCTATGGATTCCTGTGGAACAACCCAGCAGTGGGGCGCGTGGAGTTCGCCGACAACGTGACGCGGTGGACGGCGACCCAGGCCCGCGCGATCGACTACTTCTTCACGGTCGGCTCCCCCGCGCAGATCCTCAGCCGGTACGCCGACGCGACCGGCCACGCACCGCGCCTCCCGCACTGGGCGAGCGGCTTCTGGCAGTCGAAACTACGCTACCTCGACCAGGGAGAGCTGCTCGGGGTGGCGCGCGAGTACCAGCGTCGAGGTCTGCCGCTCTCGGTGATCGTCACCGACTTCTTCCACTGGCCCGCGATGGGGGATTACAAGTTCGACTCGGCTGAGTACCCGGACCCGAAGGCGATGATCGACGAGCTCGACGAGCTCGGCGTTCGGCTCATGGTCTCCATCTGGCCCACGATCTCGCCGCTGTCGGAGAACTACAAGACGCTGCGCGACGAGGGCATGCTGGTCGGTAGCGACCAGGGCGTGGAGTTCCACTCGACGATCCGGGACAAGGGCATGAAGACGGAGATGTCGATCGCCTTCTACGACTCCACCAACCCGCGGACCCGGGAATTCATCTGGTCGGCCGCCAAGCGCAACTACTACGACCTCGGCGTGCGGGTGTGGTGGCTGGACGCCTGCGAGCCCGAGCTCAACCCGGGTCACCCAGCCAACCTGTCCTTCCACGCCGGGCCGGGCGCGGAGGTGGCGGGGATCTACCCGCGCGACAACGCGCAGATCTTCGCCGAGGGGATGGCGCATGCTGCGCAGGAGTCCGGCAACCCGGAGGACGGCGAGACCGTCCTGCTGTGCCGGTCGGCCTGGGCAGGGCAGCAGAAGTACCCCGCGGCCGTCTGGTCGGGGGACATCCCGGCCACCTGGGAGTCCTTGCGTCAGCAGGTTCGGGCCGGACTGAGCATCGCGATGGCCGGCATCCCGTGGTGGACCACCGACATCGGCGGCTTCCACGGCGGCGACTCGCGCGACGAGGGATACCGCGAGCTCATGGTGCGCTGGTTCCAGTTCGGTGCGTTCTGCCCGCTGTTCCGTCTGCACGGGTACCGCGAGCCCCGCCCCGAGACGTCTGGCTGGGACGCGACCGGTGGGCCGAACGAGGTGTGGTCCTACGGAGAGGACGCGTTCCGGATGATCAAGGCCGTCATGCTCATGCGTGAGCGTCTGCGCCCGTACCTGCACGAGCAGCTCGACCGAGCCTCGGAGGAGGGGCTGCCGGCGATGCGTCCGCTCTTCGTCGACTTCCCCGAGGACGAGACGGCGTGGACGGTGGAGGACCAGATGATGTTCGGTCCGGACGTGCTCGTGGCACCGGTCCTGGAGGCGGGCGCCCGTGGCCGCCAGGTGTACCTGCCTGCGGGCGCGCGCTGGACGCATGCCTGGAGCGGGCGCACGTACGACGGCGGGACGGTAGTCGAGGAGGACGCACCGCTGGACGAGATCCCCGTCTACCTGCGCGACGGC
>JAENWO010000104.1 GCA_016649925.1 Actinomycetales bacterium | reverse complement strand
GTGACATCAGCTTCATCGTCCAGGCCGCTGCCGGAGGTGGGTCCGACCTCAGCTCGCGCGCGCTCGTCGGCGAGCTCGAGCCCATCCTCGGCGTCTCGATCATCGTGGAGAACCGTCCCGGTGCGTCCGGGTCCACGGCGATGCAGTACGTCGCCGACCAGGACCCGGACGGCTACACCATCGGATTCGTTCCCGTGGAGATCTCCATGCTCGGGCACATGAACTTCGACGTCGACCCGGCGAACTACGACTTCCTCGGCCAGATCATGCTCGGCCCGGGTGTCCTGTCCGTCCCGATCGACAGCCCGTACCAGACCCTCGCCGAGTTCGTCGAGGCGGCCCAGACCCAGGAGATGTCCGTGGGCAACTCCGGCGCCGGTTCCATCTGGGAGGCTGCGGCGCTCGGCCTGGCCGCGGACACGGGTGCCCAGCTCACGTCCGTGCCGTTCGATGGTGGAGCGCCGGCGGTCGCTGCGGTGATCGGTGGTCAGGTCGATGCCGCCGTGGGTGGTGCGGGTGAGACGTCCGCCGCATACGCCGAGGGGCAGCTGCGTCCGCTGGCGATCTTCCACAGCGAGCGTCACCCGCTGATGGAGGACGTGCCCACCGCGGCCGAGGCTGGTTACGACCTCGAGTTCGGTGGCTGGGGCGGCATCTACGCGCCCGCCGGCCTCCCCGACGACGTCCGGGAGACGCTCGAGTCGGCGATCGAGGAGGCGGCCAGCTCCGACGGCTTCATCGAGACCATCTCGGCCAGCGGTTCCCTGCCCGTGTACAAGAGCGCCGCTGAGTTCACGGACTTCGTGAACTCCGAGTACGAGCGATTCGGCGGGATCATCGGGAACAGCTAGTGTCTCGTTCCCACACCCCGCACGACGAGAAGTCTCCATCCGGCAACACGCCGGATGGGGACTTCCCCCGCACGGCCGAGACCACGGCCGAGACCACGGCCGAACACGCTGCCGGTCCTCTGGTGGGCGCTGGCACGCTCGAGGCCGTCGACGCCGCACAGGCGGAGGATGGCCACGCCGAGCTGGCGCGTTCGTCCAAGCGCATGGAGATCGTCTGCGCGTCGATCGCCGTGGCGTTCTGCACCGTGCTCATCCTCGCCGCGCGCGCCATCGAGGTCCGGAACGAGACCGGGGGGGTTGACCCCCGCTGGTGGCCCGAGGTCCTCGGCACCTTCGGCCTGGTGCTGGCAGCTCTCCTCCTGGTGGTGGCGATCGTCCGTCCGCCCTTCGACCGGGACGACATGGAAGCGGCCACCCGTGAGGGCTGGGTCCGCCTCGCCGCCGCCGTGGCGCTCGCCGTGGCCTTCATCTTCCTGTGGCCGGTGGTGGGCTTCCTGTTCATCACCCCGCCCTTCCTCGTCGTCGCGACCTACGTGTTCGGCGGCCGTGGCACGAAGACGGTCCTCCTCTTCCCCGCGCTGATGACGGCGTTCCTCTACCTCCTGTTCGACACCCTCCTGAAGGTGCCCCTGTGAGTGCCTTCGCCGAGGGCCTTTCCGCCCTCCTGGACCCGACCGTGGCGATCTGCCTGGTGCTCGGGCTTGCAGTCGGCACCCTCGTCGGCGCATTTCCCGGAATCACGGGTTCCATGGCGGTGGCGCTGGCCTCCGGCTTCACGCTGACGCTCGAGCCGGTACAGGGACTCGCGGTGCTCCTGACGATCTATGTGGGTGCCAACTACGGCGACCGGATCCCCTCGATCCTGGTCAACACACCGGGGACACCAGCGGCGATCGCGACCACCCTCGACGGGTACCCGATGGCGAAGCAGGGCAAGGCGGGCCTCGCGCTGGTGAGCTCCTCGATGGTCACCACGGGCGGCATCCTCATCTCGATCGTGCTGTTCCTCTTCGCCGCACGTCCGGTGGCCCAGCTGGCCCTCAAGTTCGGCCCAGCCGAGATGTTCGCGCTCGTGGTCTTCGGCCTGACGATCATGATTTCGATCTCCTCCAAATCGGTGCTCAAGGGCATCCTCACCGGCATCGCCGGTCTGGCGATCGCGACGATCGGGCGCGACCCGATCACCGGGGACTCGCGTTTCGTCTACGGCATCAACGACCTCAACTCGGGTCTGTCCTTCATCGCGGTGATCATCGGACTGTTCGGCATCGCCGAGCTCTTCGACCAGCTCCTCACGCACCAGCAGAGCAAGATCAAGCCGATCTCCGCTCTCGGCCGGTGGTGGCCGACGAAGGCCGAGTACAAGGAGATGGGCAAGCCGTTCGCTGTCAGCAGTGTCATCGGGATGATCGTGGGCGTGGTTCCCGCAGCCGGTGGAGACATCGCCGGCCTGATCGGCTGGGACCGGGCGAAGCGGATGTCGAAGCACCCGGAGAAGTTCGGCAAGGGCTCCCTCGAGGGCCTCACCGCAGCGGACACCGCCTCCAGCGCCACGCTCGGTGGCTCCCTGACCACGACGATGGCTCTCGGCATCCCGGGTGACTCCGTGATGGCGGTGATGATCGGCTCGATGATCATCTGGGGCCTGCAGCCGGGCCCGTCCCTGTTCACCCGCCAGCCCGAGCTCGTGGCCAGCATCGCGGGCATCATGGTCATCGCCACCGTGCTCTCGCTGGGCATCAGCCTGGTCCGTACCCGGGGGATGGTGCGGCTGCTCGACCTGCCGAACCACTACTTGTGGGTGGGCATCCTCATCTTCTGCATCATCGGCACGTACACGACGTCGAACAACGTCTACACGGTCTGGGTGATGCTCGGCTCCGGCGTCGCAGGCGTCATCATGAAACGCACGGGCTTCCCGCCCGGTCCCGTGGTGCTCGGTCTGCTCCTCGGGCCGCTCGCCGAGGCGAACCTGCGCCGTGCCCTGCTCATCGATGGTCCCTCGATCCTCCTCACCCAGCCGATCGCTGCCGGTCTGCTCGCTCTCGCCGTGTTCTCCCTGGGCGCACCGCTCGTCGGCCGGGCCAGGAAGGCGCGCAAGGACCGGGGGGCGGGCGGTGGCGGCAGTTCTGACGGTGGCCACGCCGTCGCCGACGAGGC
This sequence comes from Actinomycetales bacterium, assembly GCA_016649925.1. Lineage (GTDB taxonomy): Bacteria > Actinomycetota > Actinomycetes > Actinomycetales > Beutenbergiaceae > JAENWO01. Next base: position 4,905 of record JAENWO010000104.1, on the reverse strand, counting down.
GCTGGACGAGGTGGCGCAGCGGTCATGACCATCGACGGTGCGCTCGAGCGGCGCTTCATCGCCGTCGACCACCCGGGCTGGCGCCAGGGGCATGCCTCGACGTTGCTCGTGGTCGACGGCGGAGCGCTCGTCGCGTGGTTCGGTGGCACCCGCGAGGGCGCGCCGGACAACCGGATCTGGTCCTCGTCACGGCCGACGGCGGACGCGCCCTGGGGTGAGGCGGTGGTCCTCGCCGAGGGCGCCGTCGCGCATTGGAACCCGGTGCTCGCCTACGGACCCGACGGTGCGATCTGGCTCTTCTACAAGCGCGGCGAGCGGATCTCGCAGTGGGCTACCTGGGTGCGCCGATCCTGGGACGGTGGGCGGACCTGGTCCGGCCCGGAGCAGCTCGTCCCGGACGACGTCGGCGGTCGCGGCCCGGTGAAGAACCCTCCGCTGCTGATGCCCGACGGCGGATGGCTGGCTCCGGCGTCGAGGGAACGGTGGGGTGAGCAAACCGTCTGGGAGCCGTTCGTGGATGTCTCAACAGATGACGGTCGGACGTGGCACGCCCAAGCGATCCCGGTGGACCGCACGAGACTGCGTGGCGCGGGCCTGATCCAGCCGGCCCTGTGGTTCGACGGCGACGCTGTGTTCGCGCTGATGCGCAGCACCGAGGGTCGCGCCTATCTCTCGACCTCTGGCGATGCGGGGCGCACGTGGTCCGTGGCCGAGCCGGTGGAGCTGCCGAACAACAACTCGGGCCTGACCGCTCTCGCCCTGCCCGACGGAACCGTGGCCTGCGTGCACAACCCGGTCAGCGCAGACTGGGGTGCTCGCTGCCCGCTGGTCGTCTCCGTCTCCGAGGACAACGGGCGGACCTGGACCCGGTCTGTCGTCGTCGAGGACGGGCGCACACCGATCGAGGGGGACCGGTCCCGCGCCCCCCAGCTTCCGCCGTCGGACGCCTTCGCCGCCGCCGATGACGGGGTGCAGACCACCGGGGTGGGAGAGTATTCCTACCCCAGCGCGGCGCTCGACGGAGACCACCTCCTGATCGCCTACACCTGGCAGCGCCGCGGCATCGTCGAGGCCCGTGTCCCCCTGAACCTGCTCAGCACCCGAAAGGACTCCGTCCCGCTATGACCGCCCAGATCATCAGTGCCGTCCCCGTCCCGTTCACGACTGACGGCGGCCTCGACCTCCCCGAGTTCGAGGCCGCGCTGCGCGCGATCGATGCACACGTCGACGGTGTGTTGATCGCCGGCACCACGGGGGAGTTCCCGGCCCTCGACGACTCCGAGCGGGTCGAGCTGTTCCGGCAGGCCGCGGCCGTCCTCGGCTCCGAGCGGGTGATCGCGCACCTCGGGCACGGAAGCACCCGTCAGGTGTTGCGCCTCGCGGAGGCCACCGCCGCCGAGGGCATCACCCGGTTCGCGCTGCTCTCGCCCTACTACCTGCCGACGGACGACGACGGCGTGGTCGCGTTCTACCGGGCGCTCACCGAGGCGTACCCGCACGCGAGCGTGTACGCCTACCTGTTCCCCGAGCGGACCGGCATGGACGTGAGCGTCGACGTCCTGCGCCGCATCCTCGAGCTCCCTGGCATGGTCGGGGTGAAGCTCTCCGGCGGTGCGACCACGCGGTTGAGCGAATACGCCGCGGTGCTTCGCGAGGGACAGGAGCTCTACTCGGGAGACGACTCGACGCTCCCGTTCGTCCTCGCCGAGGGTGGCACCGGCATCGTCTCGGGTGTCTCCTCTGCCTTTCCGGAGACGTTCTCCGCTCTGGTCCGAGCGCTGGAGACGGGCGACGCGGACGCGATCGAGCGGGCGCAGGCGGCCGCGGTGTGCGTGGTGGGGCTCGCCGGTCCGACGATCACTCGCCTCAAGGCGGCGTTGGCTGCCCGCTCCGGTGCGGCCTGGGCCAGCCGGATGGCGCTCCCCGTCGTCGACGCGGAGCTGCACAGCCAGATCGCGGCTGCTGTCGCTCAGCACGGCTGAGCGGCAGGCGGCCCGACGGCTGTCCGCCACGCCGAGCAGGGCGCGCCGCCACGCCGAGCAGGGCGCGCCGCTACGCCGAGCAGGGCGCGCCGCCACCCCGAGCAGGGCAGTTCACCGTGAGACCGCTGGTTGTCGGTAACCGGCTCACGGCAAACTGACGACCTCGGTGCGGGGTGGGGGTGTTGCGCGCAGGCGGGCGTCGGGCCGAGCGCGCGGCAGCGCTCGGGCTCGTGCGGCTCTCAGCGCCCGACGGCGTCCCTGCTCGCCACGAACGCGACCACGCACGACTCGATGTCCTCGGGCGAGTGCGCCGCGGAGAGCTGCACCCGGATGCGGGCCCGGCCCCGCGCCACCACGGGGTAGCTGAACGCGGTCACGTAGACGCCGTGAGCAAGCATCGCCTCCGCCACCTTGGCGGCCAGGGTCGCGTCGCCGAACATCACGGGCACGATCGCGTGCTCGCCCTCGAGCAGGTCGAAGCCCTCCTCGGTCATCCGGCGGCGGAAGTGCCCCGCGTTCTCCCAGAGCCTCGCGCGCAGGGCCCCGGAGCCGGCCACCAGGCCAAGTGCCTCCATCGTCGCGGCCACGATCGGGGGTGCGAGGGAGTTCGAGAACAGGTACGGGCGGGCCCGCTGGCGTAGCAACTCGACGATCTCGGCGCGCCCGGAGACGTAGCCGCCCGACGCCCCACCGAGGGCCTTGCCGAACGTGCCGGTGGTGATGTCCACGCGGCCCGTCACCCCGGCGTGCTCCGGCGTGCCGGCCCCGGTGGCGCCCATGAACCCGACCGCGTGGGAGTCGTCCACCATGACGAGTGCGCCGTAGCGCTCCGCGAGGTCGCAGATGGCCTCCAGCGGTGCGAGGTAGCCGTCCATCGAGAACACCCCGTCGGTGACGACGATCGTGCGCCGAGCACCGCGCCCGCCCTGGGCGGCCGCTGCCTGCAGCTGCGCCTCGAGGTCTGCCATGTCGCGGTTCCGGTAGCGGTAGCGGACCGCCTTGGACAGCCGGATGCCGTCGATGATCGAGGCGTGGTTGAGCTCGTCGGAGATGATCGCGTCCTCGGCGCCGAACAGGGGCTCGAAGACGCCACCGTTGGCGTCGAAGCAGGAGGAGAACAGGATCGTCGCCTCCGTGCCGAGGAACGCCGAGAGCCGCCGCTCCAGCTCGAGGTGGGTGTCCTGGGTGCCGCAGATGAACCGCACCGACGCCATGCCGAAGCCGCGCTCGTCCAGCGCGCGCTTCGCCGCGTCGATGATCTGCGGGTGGTCCGCCAGGCCGAGGTAGTTGTTCGCGCAGAAGTTCAGGACCTCGCGCTGCTCTTCGCCGATCGCGCCCGCGCTGATGTGCGCGGACTGCGGGCTGGTGATCTCACGCTCGGCCTTGTACGTGCCGGCGCGGCGGATCTCGTCGAGCTCGGCGCGTAGCTGGTCCCTCATCGCGGTGAACATCTCGCTCCTTCGTGCAGGGGTGGTGCCGGTCAGAAGACGGTCCAGTCGAGCACGACCTTGCCGCCGATGCCGCTGTGGGCGGCCTCGAAGCCCTCGTCCCATCGGGTGGCGGGCAGGCGGTCGGTGATGACGGAGGAGACGGCGTCGTGCAACCACGTGCTCGACTGCAACATCGCGGCCATCGCGTTCCATGTCTCGAACATCTCCCGGCCGTAGATGCCCTGGAGGGTCAGCATGTGGGTGACGACGATGGCCCAGTCGATGTCGATCGGGGCGCTCGGCAGGCCGAGCATCGCGATCCGCCCGCCGTGGTTCATGTTCCGGATCATCTCCGGCAGCGCGCCGGGGTGCCCGGACATCTCCAGGCCGACGTCGAAGCCCTCCTTGAGCCGTAATCGCTCCTTGGCCTGGACCACAGGGGTGGTCGCCACGTTGAGCGCGAGGTCCACGCCCATCCGCTCGGCGATCGCGAGCCGAGGGGCGGAGACGTCCGTGATCGCGATGTACCGGGCGCCGGCGTGCCGGGCCACCGCGGCCGCCATCAGCCCGATCGGTCCCGCGCCGGTGATGAGCACGTCCTCCCCGACCACGGAGAACTTCAGGGTGGTGTGCACCGCGTTGCCGAAGGGGTCGAAGATCGCACCGAGCGCCGGGGTGATGACGTCCGTGGCGCCGTCGTGCTCGTGGACCCAGACGTTCTCCTGCGGGATCACCACGTACTCGGCGAACGCGCCGTCCCGCTGCACCCCGACACTGATGGTGTGGATGCACAGCTGGCGCCGCCCGGCGCGGCAGTTGCGGCAGATGCCGCACACGATGTGCCCCTCGCCCGAGACGCGGTCGCGGACCCGGACGTCGCGGACGTCGTCGCCGATCTCGACGACCTCCCCGTAGAACTCGTGCCCCGGGATGAGGGGAGCCCGGATCGTCGAGGCCGCCCACGCGTCCCACTCCAGGATGTGCAGGTCGGTGCCGCAGATGCCGGTGGTGAGGACCCGGATCTTGACCTCACGCGGGCCCGGCTGCGGTTCGGGGCGGTCGACGAGCTCGAGTCCCGCGTGGGGTCCGGTCTTGTACAGCGCACGCATCGCCTGGTCCTCCCGAGCCGGTCATGGTTCCGCACCGGCGGTGGTGACGCGGGCACCGGACACCGGACACCGGAACGCTATCAGCGCAGGAGCGGCCTCGGAGACCCGCGGACATAGGCTCCGGGGCATGACCGACCTGCACGAGCTCAGCGCCCTGGCCCTCGCCGCCGCGATCCGCGGGGGGCTCGTCTCACCCACCGAGGTCCTCGACCACACGTTCGCGCGGGCCGCCCGCCTGGACCCCCAGGTGGGGGCGTTCGTGACGCTCACCCCCGAGCTGGCGCGCGCCCAGGCGGCCGACGCCGAGCGTCGCCTCGCCGACGCGGGGGAGGACCGGACGGGCCTGCCGCCCTTCCTCGGCGTCCCGTGCCCGATCAAGGACCT
>JAENWO010000180.1 GCA_016649925.1 Actinomycetales bacterium | reverse complement strand
CGGTGACCTCCAGGGGCCACCCGCCGCTGGCCGGTTCGTCCGCGTCGGCGATGATCACGCGGAGGTCGGCCGGGCCGCGGGGTCCCGCGAGCCCGCTCACCACCAGCCCAGCCACCACGGCCAGGGTGGCGGCAAGCGAGACCACCAGCAGCGCCCATTCGAACGGCGTCCGCTCTCGCCTGATGCCGCGGCTCCAGGAGGCTCGCTTCGCGGTCATATGAGCAACCGTCCGAGCGCCGCCCCGATCGAGGCTGGGAACGCCAGCGCGACCACCCGCGCCGTCGCGGCGCCGTTGACGGCATCCACGCGGCCGAACATCGCGAGCATCGCGGCGGAGACGACGAACGCCACGGAGTAGGCCAGGAGCGTCTCGGTGATCGGCCCCTGGGTCGCGCCGTCGCTCGCGACGCGCCGCTCGCGTCCACCGAACTCGGCGTAGAAGACCATGAGGTAGGGGAGCACTAGAGAGGCCACCACCAAGAGGCCTAGGCGGACGCCATCCAGCTCGGCGGCTAGAAGGATCGGCTCGGCCGTCGGAGCGATGTTCAGGGCGAATACCACCCCGCCGGCCGCGGCGACCAGCAGGTCGCCGCCCCCACCCTGGATCTGCTCGGCCTTCTCGCCTCCCCCGCGCGGCGCGAGCGCCACCCCTACGGAGAAGCCGATGCTGACCGGGATCGAGGTCAGGGCGGTCACGCCCAGCGCGTTCTCCAGCGATGTCCCGCGCCCGACCCGGTCCAGCAGTACGAGCAGGAGGGCGGAGAGCAGGACGGACAGCCCCATTCCGACGACGGCGTCCTCCGTGGGTCGGTGGGTCCGCCCCGGCCGGAACCCCACGAAGTAAGAGAGCGCCATGTTCACTCCGAACGCGACGATCACCCCCGCCAGAATCACCACCGGCGACACGCTCCGCCCGTGCAGCCACGTCTCCTGCGTGTACAACAGCGGCACCCCCAGGATGGCGCCTCCCGCCACTCCCCGCATCACGTCCTCAGCAGACGTCGCCTTGACAGCCATAGGGGAACCATCTCACAGGCGAACCCGCGCCCGGACTCAGAGGGAGCGGGTCCTAGCGCCCGACATCCGTTGCCTCGACCTGTTACAACAGCGTGAGTTTCGCGATCGGGATGGGCACCATATGGTCATGACGAGGAACGAGCGGGGCTTCGGCGCGGCGTGGCGAGCGGTCCGCCGGCGGGGCGGGGGTGAGCTCGCGAGATCCTCAGTGAAGCGGTTCCGGGAGACCGACGGCACGAGTCACGTCCGGGCGCTCGCGTACCAGTTGATGTTCGTGCTGCTCTCCGGCTTCATCGGGCTGGTGGGCCTGGCCAGCGCGTTCGACCTGCCGCGAGTCCGAGGCATCGTCGAGCAACTGGCCGACACATTGTCTCCCGGGCCGTCCGGCCGGCTGCTGCGAGAGGCGGCAAGTCAGGGCGCCAACGGAGGAACGACCGTGATGGTCCTCGGGCTGCTGGCCGCAGTGCTCGCCGGCACGTTGGCGATGGCGCAGGTCGAGCGATCCGCCAACCGGCTCGCCGGGCGGTCCGAGGATCGACCCTTTGGCCAGCACTACGGCGTCGCGTTCGTGCTCGCGTTGTCTGCCGGGGTGCTCTTGGCGGCCGGGGGGCTCGCGCTCGCCGGCGGCCGGGCGATTTCCGAGGGCCTCGGCTGGGAGAGAGCGGCGCTCACGGTCTGGACCGTGGTGCGCTGGCCCCTTGGGGTCGCAGTGAGCGCTGCCGGCATCTACCTCCTGTTCCGAACGGCGCCGCGAGAACGCATCGGCTCTCCCACGGCGCTCGCCGCGGGCACGGCGGCGGCGGTCGTGCTGTGGTTCCTGTTCAGCCTCGCCCTCGGTCTGTACTTCTCGTTGAGCAGCAGCTCCGCATACGGGCCGTTGCTCTCGGTCATCGCGCTCCTCCTGTGGTCCTCCCTTTCGTCGCTGGCCCTGCATCTGGGGCTCGCGGTCACGGCCGAGCTGGCGATAGGGGAGTCGCGATCGGACGGCCTCGTGCGCGTGCCCGACACCGAGGCCGAGCCCGGGCGGATCGCGTCGAGCACCCTGTAGCAAGCTGTAGCGCACAGCAACGACTGCCCACCCCCGCCGCGGCGGCGACTTCGTTATCGACCCCGGTGGAGGGGGTCACCCCCCAGGGGTGCTCTTCCGACCCCGAAGTGGAGGACGCGAGTCGTCGAGGTTCCCGAACGCCTCGGCCAGCGAGTCGATTGTGATGAGAGGTTGCCACCTGCATCGAGGAGTCCGCCGTGTCCCTACGACTGTGGACGAGGCCGCGACGAGTCCGCGCTTCCGAGCGGTCGGCGATCAATGAAGATGCGCGAAACGGCGGCGGCGACCGCCACCCAGAAACCACCGAGGGCTAAGCCGGGCGGCGGCTACGACGACGCCGATGACCACATAGACGATTATTCCGATGGACCTCATTCAGACTCTCTTTACTGTAGCGAGTTCGTCTTTGCCTCCTCTGCCAGCATCCCCCAACGGACGTCACGTATGCCTCACACGATTAACGAGCTCGCGAGGATCCGCGGGCTTAGGCTAGATTGACCGCTCTCCAAGGAGGAAGAAAGGAGGAAGAGATGAACGTACCGATCTGGGTCTGGGTTCTCGTGGGGATCATCCTCGTCATCGTCATCACACGGATGGTCTAGGTGTAGGTCCTCGCCAAATGCCGCCTCACAAGCGGCCGCGAACCGCTTGGATTCGTCTTCCTTGACGGCGCGGAGTTCGATTTCCATGGACCCAACCTCCCACGTTGTGAGCCCGGTCACTGTCGGCCTGGTGACAGAACGATGGGATGGACGTTCATGGAACCCCCGCGGATCCCGGAGAGCCGGCTCGACCAGCTGAGGAATCAGGTTGGATCCCGCCGAGAGATCTGGGTCCTCGCCGCGATCGCCGCGATCCTGGTGTTCGGCGGCCTGGCCCTGTGGTCCCGCGAGGAACTTCTCGAGGTGACCGGTATCGGACCCGCCACGCTCGAGTCGATCCGCCCTTACGTGACGCTCTGAGTTGTGGGCCTGTGGCTGCTTCTGGTCGGCCTGGCGGGCGGGATCGTTCTCAGGATCCCCTATCCGTTGGCGGTGTTCGTCTGCGGCGCTGCGCTGCTCGTCCCTCGCCGGATGCCGGCGCTGACCGCGGCCGGAGTGGTGATCGCCGGCATTGGTCTCGGGTCACTGACCACGGGGGTGCGCTCGCCGGAGGTCACCGCAGCCTCCGCGCTCGCGTCGGAGGTCGCGCGGTGCGAGGTGACCGGCGTACTCCGGGAACACCTCGGCGACAACTCGACGCTGGCCGGTGTCGAGCTCGCCCGATGTAGCGGTCACCCCCCGATCGATCACCTGGGAGCCCTCGCGTTCCCGCGGCTCGAAGCGGACGCGGGCACGGTATTCCGGGCCGAGGGATGGATCCTTCCACTGGACGACGAAGGGTTCGAGGGCTACCTCGCGAGGTCGGGGGCCCTTGCCCGTTTCCACCCCAGCGACGTTTCCATGGGAGGCATCCCTTCCCCTCCGATGGCGGCGGCCGCCCGCGTGAAGGAGGGACTGAGGGACGCGGTCTCGTCCCTGGAGCCGAGGACGGGAGCTCTTCTGATGGGTCTCACGATCGGGGATACATCGCGCATCGACCCCGTGACCGAGGACCATCTTCGCAACGCCGGGTTGACGCATCTCGTGGCGGTGTCGGGAAGCAATGTCGCGATCGTCCTGGGCACGCTGCTGCTCGTCTTTGGGTTCCTCGGCCTCAGGGCGAGACTTACGATCGCCGCGCTCGGCCTCGTCCTCTTCGTGTTGGTGACCGGACCGGAACCATCGGTCCTTCGTGCCGCCGTCATGGGAGCCGTCGCGATCGCCGCGCTCGGACTGGGCGAGCGGGTCTCGACGCAGCGCGCCCTCGGCCTGGCGGTGGTGGTGGTCTTGGCTCTGCGCCCGCAGTTGCTGGGATCGCTCGGGCTCCAGTTATCGGTTGCCGCCACCGCCGGGATCGTCCTGTGGGCGCGTCCCATCGCGGAGCGACTTTCGTTCCTCCCGTCGCCCGTCGCCCTGGGGGTGGGCGCGACGGTGGCGGCGCAGTTTGCGGTAGCGCCACTCCTAGCCGCCGGGTTCGGCGAGGTCTCGATAGCGGGCTTCCCGGCCAACCTCCTGGCGATGCCGGCGGTTGCTCCTGCTACCGTCCTCGGTTTCGCGTCGGCACTCGCCGGTCTCGCTTCCCCGGCGCTCGCCCGGCTCCTTGCGCGCCTCGCTTCTCCCTTCGTCGCGGCGATCCTGTGGATCGGGGATCTTTTCGGAGGAGCACCCTGGGCGATGGTTCAGGTTCCTACGGCGGTGGCGCTCGTTGCCGGGATGGGTGTGGCTGGAGTCGCGGCTGCCACGCTCGTTCGCAGACGGCAGGGTTACGCTTCGGAGGATGAGACTCTCGAACCTTAAGGTGATCGGTATCTCTCTCGGTGGCGGGGCCGCGGCGGGAATCATCGGCGGCCTGGTTTACGCATGGCTCGCGGACAAGATCGTCTACCACGGCATCGGGACGGCCTTATTCATCATCGGCATCCTGGCGCTGGGGGTCGGCCTGACCGGGGCCGCCGAGCCTGCCGAGGGATGGTCGTCCAAACGAGCGAGCGGCCGTAGGAGCATGGCGTCCCGGATCGTCTCCGAAGAGGCCGTGGAGATCACCTCGATGGCCCTCGCGGTCTGGGCCCTCATGGTCGGGATCCCGCTCATCGCGCTGTCGATGCTCGCTTTCTGGGCCGCGGCCTGAGGTGAGCGACTGGAAGTGGGTGTTGCACGACGACACGGGCCGCGACGTCAGGTCCACCGAGTCGTTCCCTTCCCAAGAGGCCGCCGAGGAATGGATGGGGGACCATTGGGGGGCGCTCTTAGACGAGAACGCGGAGTCAGTCTCGCTCGACGGCGATGGTGCCCGCCACTACACGATGGGCCTGAGGGAAGCATGAGCGAGTCAGAGCTCACCAAATTGAGCCGCACGCCATCCGCGATCGGGAAAGCATGACTTTTCCGGTTTACCTCCTGTCTGGTGAGGAGTTCCTGGTAGACGAGGCTCTCGAGCGGGTGAGGGCGGAGACCGGCTGCGATCCGCTGTCCGAAATAACGCTTGCGGCTCGGGCCCCCGGTCACGAGATACTCGGCACGCTCGAGACCGCTTCCTTGCTCGGCGGATGCCGCCTCGTGATCGTTCGGGATGCGCAGGACATGCTCAAGGAGCAGGTCGAAACGCTTAGCCGGTACCTGGAATCGTCGTCGCCGTCTTCGGTCCTGGTGCTGGTCGCCTCCGGGCGTACGAAGCTCGACGCCCAGGCCAAGAAGATCGGCGCCCTGGTGAGTCTCCAGGCACCCAAAGGCAGACAGCTCGTTTCGTGGATCAGAGATCGCGCCAAGTCCAAGAAGCTGAAGATCGACGAGCGCGCCGCGTGGTCCCTCATCGACGCGGTCGGCAACGAGCTGAGAGACCTCGACGGGGCCCTGGATCAGATGGGCACCCGGTTGGGACCGGACGGGACGATCGGACCCGCAGAGGTGAAGGCCGCCTTCGCCCGGCACGCAGACGAGCGGATCTACTCGTTCACGGATGCCGTCGGGGAGCG
>JAENWO010000458.1 GCA_016649925.1 Actinomycetales bacterium | reverse complement strand
GGCACCGAGCTCGGTCTCGCCGGGTTCGACGACATCGTCACGCTGCGGGACGTCACGCCGGCGCTGAGCACGGTGCGCGTCCCGCTCCACGACATCGGCACCGTCGCCACCGAGCTCGCACTGTCCGCGGCGTCGGCCGAGCCGCGGCTGGTGCACGTCGAGGGCACCGTGGTGCTGCGCGCCTCCACCCCGCCACGGACGTGAGGCGCACCGCGGTGGTTAGGCGCACCGCGGTGGTCCGGAGGCCTCAGCCCTCCGCCGCCCGGATCCACACCGCCATGCTGGACCGTCCCCGGTTGTTCCAGGAGTAGTACGGCACCGCGGTGATGGTCGCTGCTGACCGCTCGGGGGCGTCCTCGGAGTAGAGGACGTCGCCCGCGGAGCGCTCCTGCCAGCCACCGAGCTCGAGCCGGGCCACGCGCTCCCCGTCGCCGACCACCACGCGCGGTTCGGCTGCGGGATCGAGGATGAGCGCGTGCGCGGCCACCTCGTGGTCCACCCCCTCGACGCAGTAGACGAACGGACCGTGGGCCAAGGCCACCCGGCCGGCGTCCGCGCTGACCGCGGCGTTCGCGTGCAGGACGCGGGGTGCGAGGTCCAGCGAGAGCGCGACCCGGTCACCGTCCACCCACTCCCGGTCCACCTCGAGGTAGCCGTCGCGGACGACGGCGGCCGTCACCTCCGCGTTGACGCTCACCCTCGCGCCTCGTGCCCAGTCGGGCACCCGGAGCCGCAACGTGAAGCGCACCGGCTCCCCGGGGACCTCGAGCGCGAACCGGATGTCGCCGTCGAGCGGGTAACGCACCCTCTGGCTCAGGGTGATCTCGCGGCCGGCGACCGTGAGCGACGCCCGGCTGCCGATGTAGAGGTCGACGCTGATCGCGTCCTCGGCAACGCCGTAGACGTAGGAGCCCAACGAGCCCTCGATGCGCGCGAGGTTCGGGGGGCAGCAGGCGCACTCGAACCAGTCGCGGCGCTCGACGTCGCCGTCGCTGGCGAGCGGGTTCTCGTAGAAGAACTTCGTCCCGTCAGCGCTCACCCCGGCGATCACGCCGTTGTAGAGCGCGCGCTCGAGGATCTCGACGTAGCGGGCCTGGCCGGTGATGTTCGCCATCCGTCGGGCCCACATCATCAGGCCGATCGAGGCGCACGTCTCGGCATAGGCGGTCTCGTTCGGCAGGTGGTAGTCGCGGGTGAAGCCCTCGTTATGGGCCGAGGAACCGATGCCGGCGGTCACGTACATCCGCTTGGTCGTCAGGTGCTCCCAGAGCCGCTCGCACGCGTCCATCAGCGTCGGGTCGTCGGAGTCCACGGACAGGTCCGCGAGCGCGCAGTAGAGATACATGGCCCGCACCGCGTGACCGACCGCCTCGGTCTGTTCCCGGACGGGAAGGTGGGACTGGTTGTACTCGCGGTGCTGGAGGAAGTGCGGATCCTCGGGCGTGAGCGTCCCCCCGAAGTACCCGGGTGTCCCTCGGCGCCGCTGCTCGGTGAGGAAGTAGTACGGGTCGGTCCCCCGGGCGTCGACGAACGCCCGGGCCAGGTCCAGGTAGCGGCGCTCGGAGGTCAGTCGCGCGAGCCGGACGAGCGCGAGCTCGATCTCCTCGTGGCCGCAGTACCCGCCCTCGTGCTCGCCGCCGGGACCGAAGACGTCCGCGATGAGGTCGACGTAACGGCGCACGACGTCGAGCAGCGTCGTCTTGCCCGTGGCCTCGTGATGGGCGACGGCGGCCTCGACGAGGTGCCCGGCGCCGTACAGCTCGTGCGCCGACCGCAGGTCCGTGAACCGCTCCCCCGGGCGCACCACCGTGAAGTACACGTTGAGGTAGCCGTCATTCTGCTGCGCACCGGCGAGCAGCGCGATCGTCCGGTCCACCTTGGCCTCGAGCCCCGCGTTGTCCGGCTCGAGCGCGAGGGCGTTGCTCGCCGCCTCGAGCCACTTGGCGATATCGCTCTCCCAGAACGGGTGCGGCTCCGGATCGCCCGGCTGCCACGTCAGCTCGAACGCCGCGAGTCGTCCGGTGGCCTCCAGCTGTGCGTACTGCGCGTCGAGTGTCCGGGTGATGAGCTGCCGCTGGCGCGGGCCCCAGAAGTCGTCCTCGATCCGAACGGCTGCCACCCGCGGAGAGGTGAATCGCCTGGCCATCACGGCACTCCTTCATCTATGTAGACGCAATTGACGACACCCGCTACCCTCGCGGCCGGCATCCGTGCGAACGCCTCAGACCTGGGCTGCCGGCGGCTTCTCCTCCCAGCCCTCGGGCGGATTCTCGGCACTGACGTCGGCCACCGGTCGCTCGATCCCGGCCGGCGCGCCGGGCTCCGCCTCACCACCGAGCGGCGCCTCTCCGAATGTGAGGTGCGCGTCGCCGACCTCCTGAGCCGTCGGCTCCGAGACGTCCTCGACGCCGTCGCCCCCGCCGGGCCCCTCGTCCTCGCTCGGGGAGTCGGCGTGGTCGAAGACCTCGGCCGCCCGGTCCTTCAGGGTCCCGACGGCGCCGGACGCCTTGTCCTTGGCAGTTCCGACGGCATCTGTCGCCATCTCCTTCGCGCTCTCCAGCGCCGGGCCGGCCTTCTCCCTCGCCTCGGCCACCTTCCCCTTCGCGCTCTCCAGCG
>JAENWO010000519.1 GCA_016649925.1 Actinomycetales bacterium | reverse complement strand
CGTCGCGGCGCTCACCAAGTGCGTGGACTACGTCGTGGAGCACCTCGCCTGATGCACGGGGCACCCTCGTTCCACACTGGTACTCGACCACTCTGAGGTCAGCCGACCCGTGATCGGTCGGCCGACCCGTGATCGGTCGACCGCACGCTCAGAAGAGCGGTGAGGCATCCGCAAGCTCACCGGGCGAATGACCGGGCGGACTCTGCGCGTGCGAATCACTGGATCCGCCGCCCAACGCATCTTCCGTCGGAGCTCGTCCGGCGATGGAGAGCGACCGGGGGCACAGCAGGATGTCGTCGATCCGGGAGGATGTGCCGATGACTCGACCACCACGGGCGGTGAACCGGAAGCCGGCGGGCGTCTTGATGATGCCGATTCCCTTGCGGTGGACCTCGTGGTGATGGAAGCAGCACAGCGTGATCGCATTCCCCAGTGAGGTCGGACCACCGTTCTCCCAGTAGATGATGTGGTGGACCTCGCACCATGAGCCACGCATCGCACATCCGGGCCACTGGCAGTGCCGGTCTCGGGCCAGGACGGCTCGTCGGAGCTGTTTGTCATAGGTGCGCACGTCACGGCCCACGTCCAGCGGCTCGCCGAGGGCATTCATCACGATCCTGGTGATCTCGCAGTCGCAGGCGAGGCGTTCCAGCTCGCTCTCGGCGATCAGGGTCCCGTCCTCCAGCTCCGCGGCCGGCACACCCCGGCCCAGGCCGTCGACGCCGCGCGGACCCGCGGCGGGCGGTAGGCCGGTGGTTCCGTCGCATCCCGCCACCGGGCCGACTCCATCAGGAGAAGAGCCGGCACCCCCGAGGAACCATCGACGCCGCCTCATCGCGGTCCAGGTCTCCTCCCGGACGAGGATGGCCAGGTGCGGACGCAGCTGGGCGCCGACCTTGTCCTGCCCTTCGCCCAGCACACGATCGGCCATCGCCTCGAACGCGTCGGCCATGCGCTGGTCGTGGGAACGTTCGTCGTCGGTGGCCGGGCGTCCCATCAGGGCCTCGAAGGCTGCCTTGATCTTTGCCCCCGCTACGGGATCGGCCGTTCCCGAATATCTCAGCCCGTTGGCTGTCAATGCCATCCGCAAGGAACGCTGCTCGTGCACCGCCTCCCGGTCGTTCTCGAGTGCTGCCGCATCGATGCGCGCCGCCCAGGTCTTCGCACGGGCGGCGAAGGTGGTGACGTCGTTCCGGGCCGCCAGGGATGTCAGGTGTTCCTCCCCGCCCTCGAGCAATGCTCTCTGCACGGCCCGGGAGGCGTTCGCCTTCAACCGAGCCAGCACCTCGAGGTGGCCCATAGCGATCTGCCCCTGCTCGGTGGCCTCCTTCGCCTTGGGCAGCGTGTTCGCGCCCTCGGCGACGACGATCTCCTTCTTCGTCTCTCCGGCGGTCTGGCGACCGGTGCGCGAACGCCAGTTGTCGAAGGTGCGATCCCCTCGGCCAGCCCACTGGCCCGAGTCCTTGTGCGTGGCCAGCACCTCACCCTTGTACAACGAGAGCTGGGTCGCGACCTTGTCGAGGACACCGATCACAGCCTCGCGCTGCGTGGCCGACCACGACACCGAGTCCTCCGAAGGAGCGACCTGGCGCAGCGTCACAAGGTTCTGGAGCACTACCGCGGCGAGCTCGACCGGGTCGGCGGGTGGGCGCAGGGGAAGGGTCGTCACTGCCACGTCCACCACCCCCTTCGTTAGCCGGCTCCGGACCTCGACAGAATTGACTCTACGAAGTGGTACCGACCTCCGCTCTCGTCGCATCGAGGGCTGGGGAAAGCGAGGCAAGCTCACGCACTGTGGACAACGAACACCTGTGAGTCACTCCCCAGATCGACGACGGCGCCCACCGGTGTCAGGTCGGCAACTGCTCGGGACGAGTCGGGTCAGGTCTGCTACGTCGGACCTCCACCCGACCCACGCCGGCACCGAGACCGCATCCGCCCACGCACGCATGCGCCGATCGAGCCAGGCGTCAGGGAGAGACCCAGGTGTCAGGGAGAGACCCCAGGTGTCAGGGCGAGACTTAAGCGGCGCCCTGCGTCTGCGCAGCGGCCCCGTCGAGACGCGCCTGCTCGCGAGCGGCACGTTCCTCGGGGTGGGTGAGCATGAGG
>JAENWO010000418.1 GCA_016649925.1 Actinomycetales bacterium | reverse complement strand
CCCCAGGACGGACCCGTAGAGCGCGGGCGCGGGGCTCGTCGCGCGAAGGGCTCGGTACAAGGCGATGAGATGGACGGCCCACAGGACGAGCACCAGGAGGTAGAGGCTGTTCTCGAACGTCCGCGCCACTCTGACGTCGGGGTAGGCCGCCACCTCGGCCTCCGGTCCGGCGAACGTGCCGACGAACGCGCCGACGATGGCGAAGACGACGATGAGGAGGACGCCGCCCAGGATGCCGGCCAGGCCTCCCGATCGCAGCATCCTTCGGTCCTCGTGCGTCGGCAGCAGATCGTTGATCGCCACGGCGTGACTCCTTGCTCTGAGAGGGACTGATCACCTGGGAGCCTCGCGGGCGGGACCCGGCTGCCGCGACCGCCGAAAGTTGACGACCCGTCGACCGAGGGGGGTCGATGTGCGCCGCTGCTGTCAACTTTGGTCGCTACCGGGGTCACCAGCCCGGGCGTACGGTCGGGTCCCATGGTCAGCGCATCGACCCACGGCGGCCTGGCCCAGCACACCAGCCTGCCCACCGGGCACTTCAACGGCGAACGCGCCGCCATCGACATCCTCGTCCTGGCCCGCAAAGGCAGAGCCTCTCGTTCCCTGGACAAGCTGCTCGTCCGCCAGGGTGGCCATCAAGTCCTCCCCGGTTCGGCCCTCGCTCTCGCCGCCGCCACCCGCGCCTGGGCTCAACTCACCGACACACCGCCGGCCGAGCTGATCCCCACCCGGATCCGCTGATCAATCGGTAGCATCGCCGACCATCACGTCGCCCGTGTTGCGACGATGGCTGGAATCCGCCGCGCGATTGTTGGCCCCACCGGGGTGGTGATCTTGCCCTCTGGGTGGGGGCGGCGTGTCGTCACCAATGCAGGCCCCACCCCGGTTCAGATCGTCCCTGTTGGTCGTCGACAGGGAGGTCGGTCAGGATGCGGTCACGGGTGGAGCTGTTCGAGCAGATCAGGCGGGACCGGCGCGGTGAGCAGTTCTCGATTCGGGAGCTGGCGGAGCGTCATGGGGTGCATCGGCGCACGGTGCGTCAGGCGTTGGCGTCGGCGCTGCCTCCACCACGCAAGGCGTATCGGGCTCGACCGCGACCGGCGAGCGATGCGTGGGCGGCGGTCATCGACGCCTGGCTGGTGGCCGACCAGGACGTACCGCGTAAGCAGCGCCATACCGCCTGGCGGGTCTGGCAGCGGCTGGTCGTCGAGCACGGCGCGGTGCTGGCCGAGGTGACGGTCTCGCGGTACGTCGCGCGCCGCCGTTGGGGACCCGCACGACGGCGTCGATGACGACCGACCCCTCGGTCGGACCCTCAAGAATGAGGAGGTCGGAGACTGCACCGGCCCGCGGGTCCGGCATGGCCGCGAAGCGCCGCTGCGCCCGGAGGTACGCGGGGACGAGCACGACCAGTGCGCCGAACCAGGCGAGCGGGTTGCCCCACACGACACCGCTGAAGCCGTACGCAGCGCCGAGGACGACCGCGGCACCGACGCGCATGACGAGCTCGATGGCGCCGGTGAGCGTCGGGACGAACGTGTACCCGAGCCCTTGCAGGGCCCCGCGGAGCACGAAGAGGACGCCGAGGACGACGTAGCAGGCGCCGTTGACGTGGAGGAGGTATGACGCCATCGAGACGACCCGCTCCTCCCCTGGCCCGACGAACAGCGTGATGATCGGGCTTCCGGCCGTGATCAGCACGGCGCCGAGCAGCATCGCGCCGGCGACGGACATTCCCGCGGCCTGGATCACGCCGAGCCGGATGCGGTCGGGTCGCCCGGCGCCGTGGTTCTGCGCGACGAACGTCGACACGGCAAGGCCGAGCGATGCGAGCAGTGCGACGGCGAGCTTGTCGACTCGCGTGGCGGTCGTGTAAGCGGCGACGGCGTCGGCACCGAGGCTGTTGAGCCGCACCTGCACGGCGAGCGCACCGATCGCGATGATCGACGCCTGGAACCCCATGGGGAGGCCGAGCCGCAGGTGGCGGGCGAGGTCGCCGCGGGTGACCCGCCAGTCGTCGCGGTGCAGGTGGAGCACACGGACGCTGCGCCGCACGTACGCCAGGCACAGGGCGACGGACGTGGCCTGCGAGACGACTGTCGCGAGCGCCGCACCACCGACCCCGAGGCCGAGGCCCGCGACAAACTCGACGACGAGCCCGATGTTGAGAACGCAGCTGAGGGTGAGGAACACCAGCGGGGTGCGGGAGTCCCCGATGGCCCGGATGATCGCCGCAAGGTAGTTGAAGGACATCACCGTGCTCGCGCCGAGGAAGCTGACGACCGCGAACGTCGTCGCTTGCGGCACGAGCTCCTCCGGGGTCCGCAGCAGGCGGAGGGCCGGGGCGGCGAGCAGGGGTGCGAGCGCCGTCAGGAGGACGCTCGTCGCCGCGGTGAGCACCGTGCCGGTCGCCACGGAGCGGCGCACCGCTGCACCGTCGCCCGCGCCGTACGCCTGCGCCGTCGGGATCGCGAACCCGGACGTCATGCCCCAGGCGAAGCCGAGGAGGAGGAACAGGAGGCTCCCCGTCGCGCCGACCGCGGCGAGGGCGTCGACGCCGAGCACCCGCCCGACCACGATCGCGTCGACCACCTGGTAGAGCTGCTGGACGACGTTGCCCACGAGGAGCGGCACCGCGAACGCCAGGATGACGCGCCACGGACGTCCGGCGGTCAGAACCTTGGGCATGGAGGTGCGGGTCCTCGGGGGGAGAAGGGCAAGTGGCGGCGTGGGGCTCGGAGAGAAGGGTCCCGCGCCCATGAATCGTATCGTTACGACCCGCCCTGGCCTAATGAGCAATAGTCAAGACCTGTGGATCGGCGTGTCATGCGGCGCGAGCGTCGCCTCCTGATTCTTCGGGTCGTTCGACGAGTTTGCCGTTCTTGAAGGTGGCGCCGGCGCGGACGAGGGCGACGAGGTGGGGTGCGTTGACGGCGCGCCAACGGTGCTGGGCGGACTCGATGAGCTTGAACGCCAT
>JAENWO010000137.1 GCA_016649925.1 Actinomycetales bacterium | reverse complement strand
CCTGGCACCAGAGGGTTGTCCAGGGCCGACACCCCGGTGTCGGCCCTGACCGGCGTCACGCCGCGGCGCTCGACGCCGCGCGGTCGGGCAGCACCGCAACCACACGCTGCGGAGCTCGGTTGACCTGCACCGAGGGACTCAGTCGCGACGATTCGGGATGAACGCGCCGAGCAGGTCGGCGTTGAGCTGGGAGATCGTGTCGAGCGGCACCCCGGCCGGGCACACCGCGGCGCACTCGCCGATGTTGGTGCACCCACCGAAACCTTCGGCGTCGTGCGTGTCCAGCATGGAGACCACCCGGGCCGCACGCTCCGGCTGGCCCTGGGGCAGCTCGCCCAGGTGGGTCACCTTGGCCGCGGTGAACAGCATCGCGGACGCGTTGGGGCAGGCCGCCACGCAGGCACCGCAGCCGATGCAGGCCGCCGCCTCGAACGCACGGTCGGCGTTGGTCTTGGCCACCGGGGTCGCGTGCGCCTCTGGCGCTGCCCCGGTGTTGACGCTGACGTATCCCCCCGAGGAGATGATCCGGTCGAATGCACTGCGGTCGACGACCAGGTCCTTGACGATCGGGAACGGATCGGCACGCCACGGCTCGACGGTGATCGTGTCGCCGTCGGAGAACGAGCGCATGTGCAGCTGGCAGGTGGCGATCCGTTGTGGCCCGTGGGCGACCCCGTTGATCATCACCCCGCACATGCCGCAGATGCCCTCCCGGCAGTCCGAGTCGAACGCGATGGGCTCGTTGCCCGCAGCGATCAGGTCCTCGTTCAGCACGTCGAGCATCTCCAGGAACGACATGTCCGGCTCCACGCCGTCACGGGTGTAGGAGACGAGCTTCCCTGGTGTCTCGACGTTCTTCTGGCGCCAGATGCGGACCGTGATCCTCATGTGTAGCTCCGTTGCTTGAGCTCGACCCACTCGAAGCGGAGGGCTTCCTTGCGCAAGGTCGGTGCGCTGTCCGCCCCGGCCCACTCCCACGCCGCGACGTAGGCGAAGTTCTCGTCATCGCGCTGGGCTTCCCCGTCCGGGGTCTGGCTCTCGGCGCGGAAGTGCCCGCCGCAGGACTCGCGGCGGTGCAGCGCGTCGATGCACATGAGCTCGGCCAGCTCGAGGAAGTCGGCCACCCGCCCCGCCTTCTCGAGCGACTGGTTGAGCTCCTCAGCCTCTCCGAGCACCCGCACGTCGGCCCAGTAGCTGCCCCGCAGGCGGCGGATCTCGTCGATCGCGTGCCGCAGCCCGGCCTCGGTGCGCTCCATGCCGCAGTACTCCCACATGATGTGCCCGAGCTCCTTGTGGAAGGAGTCGACCGACCGGGCGCCCTGCGCGCTCAGGAACGTCGTGATCCGGTCCCGCACCGTGGTGGCAGCCTCGACCACCGCCGGGTGGTCCGCGCCGATCGGGTCGTGCGGCGAGCTCGCGAGGTAGTCGTTGATCGTGTTCGGCAGCACGAAGTAGCCGTCCGCCAGGCCTTGCATCAACGCCGAAGCGCCCAGCCGGTTGGCCCCGTGGTCGGAGAAGTTCGCCTCACCGACGACGAACAGGCCCGGCAGGTTGGACTGCAGGTCGTAGTCGACCCACAGGCCACCCATCGTGTAGTGCACAGCCGGGTAGATGCGCATCGGGACCTGGTACGGATCCTCACCGGTGATGCGCTCGTACATGTCGAACAGGTTGCCGTAGCGGGCCGTCACGGTCTCCTTGCCGAGCCTGCTGATGGCGTCGGCGAAGTCCAGGTAGACGCCGAGACCGCCCGGACCGACGCCGCGTCCCTCGTCGCAGACCTTCTTCGCGGCGCGCGAGGCGATGTCCCGCGGGACCAGGTTGCCGAACGCCGGGTAGGTGCGCTCGAGGTAGTAGTCGCGTTCGTCTTCGGGGATCTGACGGGGGTCGCGCTGGTCGGCGGCGGTCTTCGGGACCCAGATCCGTCCGTCGTTGCGCAGCGACTCCGACATGAGGGTCAGCTTCGACTGGTGGTCCCCGGAGACCGGGATGCAGGTGGGGTGGATCTGGGTGTAGCACGGGTTGGCGAACAGGGCACCCTTGCGGTGGGCCCGCCAGATCGCGGTCGCGTTGCAGCCCATCGCGTTGGTCGACAGGTTGAAGACGTTGCTGTAGCCGCCGCTGGCCAGCACCACGGCGTCGGCCAGGTGGGTCTCGATCTGGCCGGTGACCATGTTGCGCACGATGACACCGCGCGCCCGCCCGTCGATCACGACCAGCTCGAGCATCTCGTGCCGGGTGTGCGTCGTGACCGTGCCGGCCGCGACCTGGCGCTCGAGCGCCTGGTAGGCCCCGAGCAGCAGCTGTTGGCCGGTCTGCCCGCGGGCGTAGAACGTGCGCGAGACCTGCACCCCACCGAACGAGCGGTTGTCCAGCAAACCGCCGTACTCCCGGGCGAACGGCACACCCTGGGCGACGCACTGGTCGATGATGCTGCCGCTGATCTGCGCCAGGCGGTACACGTTCGACTCCCGCGACCGGAAGTCGCCGCCCTTGATCGTGTCGTAGAACAGGCGGTAGTCCGAGTCGCCGTCGTTGCGGTAGTTCTTCGAGGCGTTGATCCCACCCTGAGCCGCGATCGAGTGTGCCCGTCGGGGGCTGTCCTGATAGCAGAACGAGGTGACCTGGTACCCCGCCTCGCCCAGGGTTGCGCCGGCGGACGCCCCGGCCAGGCCGGTACCGATGATGATCACCGTGAGCTTGCGCCGGTTGGTCGGGCTGACCAGATGGGCACCGAACTTCCGCTCGGACCACTGCCGATCGAGCGGGCCGTCCGGTGCCTTCGTGTCACGGATCGACGGTCCCTCGCGGTAGAGCCCGTCGACCAGCGTCTGTTCCGTCATCGTCATCGCTCCTAGCTCACCATGCCGAAGAGGATCGCAAACGGGGGAAGCAGGAAGCCCACCACGATGATCGCCGCGATCGCGAGTGCGGTCCGCTTGATCGCCGGCTCGTGCTGGCGTGTCGACCATCCGAGGGTCTGCACGGAGCTCCAGATCCCGTGCCTCAGGTGCATGCCCAGCGCGAGCATGGCCAGCGCGTAGACGACCACGATGTACCAGACCGAGAACGCCGCAACCAGGCGCTCGTACGGGCTGTCGAAGCTGCCGCCGACCTCGATCGTCACCGTGGTGAACTGCAGCAGGTGGAAGATCACGAACAGCAGGATCGTCAGACCGCCCCAGCGCATCGTCCGCGACGACCACGTCGCCTGGACCGGGCGGAACGTCGTGTAGGGCGTGCTCCTGGCATGGTTCGCCCGCCGCCAGAGCCGTGCGGCCGCCCAGACGTGGCTGACCACGGCGACGATGAGCACGATGCGCAGGATCCACAGGAATCCGGAGTAGGGCAGCACCGGGTCGCCGAGCACCCGCAGGTGATGGGCGTAGCCGTCGAACGCCTCCTGTCCGGAGAACACCTTGAGGTTGCCGTACATGTGCGCCAGCACGAACAGCAGGAACAGGACGCCGGTGGTCGCCATGACCACCTTCAGCGCCACGCTGGTCCGCCGCGCCGCACGCCTCCGCACCAACGGTGCCGTCGCCGTCACTGCGCACCCCTTTCGGTCTTGGATCCGTCCGCGCGGATCAACGCTCCGATCGATCTCTGCCATCGAGCATCTGGCGGAGCACGTAGGGAAGGATCCCACCGTGCCGGTAGTAGGCCGCCTCCGCCGGCGTGTCGACGCGGACACGCGCGGTCAGCTCGCGGTCGCCGCCGTCGGACTCGACCCGGACGGTGACCTCGTGCGGCACCTCCTCGGCGTCCTGCAGGCCGAGGACGGAGTAGGTCTCCTGCCCGGTCAGGCCGAGGCTCTCAGCGGTCTCGCCGTCCTGGAACTGCAGTGGCAGGACACCCATCCCGATGAGGTTGGACCGGTGGATCCGCTCGAAGGAGGTCGCGAGCACGGCCTTGACCCCGAGCAGCATGGTCCCCTTGGCCGCCCAGTCGCGGGAGGAGCCGGATCCGTAGTCCGATCCGGCCAGCACGACGAGCGGGACCTGTTCGTCGGCGTAGGCCCGGGCAGCGTCGAAGATGCTGATGGGCTCCGGGTGCGGCAGGTGCCGGGTGAACCCGCCTTCCACGCCGGGGACGAGCATGTTGCGCAACCTGATGTTGGCGAACGTGCCCCGGATCATCACCTCGTGGTTGCCGCGACGCGAGCCGTAGGAGTTGAAGTCCTTCGGCGCCACCCCACGATCGATCAGGTACCGGCCCGCAGGCGAGTCGGCCCGGATCGCTCCCGCGGGGGAGATGTGGTCGGTGGTGACCGAGTCGCCGAGGTGGGCGAGCACCCTCGCACCGATCACGTCGCGCATCGGCTCAGCCTCGCGCGCCATCTCGTCGAAGTACGGCGGGCGGCGCACGTAGGTCGATGCGTCGTCCCACGCGAAGGTCTGCGAGTCGTCCAGCTCCATGCCCCGCCAGTTCGCGTCGCCGACCAGGACGTCGGCGTACCCGCGGGTGAACATGTCCGCTTCGATCGTCGCGTCGACGACGGCCTTGATCTCCGCCGTGCTCGGCCAGATGTCGCGGAGGAACACGTCCTGACCGTCCGGGTCCTGGCCCAGCGGCTCGCGCAGCAGGTCGGCCTGCATGGTGCCGGCCAGGGCGTAGGCGATCACCAGCGGTGGCGAGGTCAGGAAGTTCATCGTGGTCTCGGGGTGGATGCGGCCCTCGAAGTTCCGGTTCCCGGACAGCACGGAGGCGACCGTCAGGTCGTGACCGGTCACCGCCTGGCTCACCTCCGGGATCAGCGGCCCGGAGTTGCCGATGCACGTGGTGCACCCGTACCCGACGATGTTGAAGCCGAGCTGGTCGAGGTAGGGGGTGAGGCCGGCCTGCTCGTAGTAGTCGGTCACGACCCGAGATCCCGGAGCCAGGGTCGTCTTGACCCACGGCTTCGAGCGCAGCCCGCGTTCGACGGCCTTCTTGGCCAGCAGCCCCGCCCCGATCATCACCGACGGGTTGGACGTGTTGGTGCAGGACGTGATCGCTGCGATGACGACGTGACCGTGATCGATGTCCGCCCGGGCCCCGTGCAGGGTGATCTCGGTGGGGTCCGACGGCCAGGTCAGTGGCTCCGCAGCCGAGCGGGTTGCCGGTGGCTCGTCGCGCTCGATCCGCACGCTGATCGCGATGGGTTCGCTCGCCGGGAAGGAGTCGGCGGACGCGTCGTCCAGACCGCCCTGGACCGCCTCGGCGTGGGACTTGCCACCCAGCAGCCCCCGGACCACGCGCTGTGCCGACGCCAGGGGGATGCGGTCCTGCGGGCGGGTAGGTCCGGCGAGGGACGGCTCCACCGTCGACAGGTCCAGCTCGACGACCTGCGAGTAGTCCGGAACGCGGTCAGGGTCGTGCCAGAGCCCCTGCTCCTTGGCGTAGGCCTCGACGAGCTCGACCTGGTGCGCCGAGCGTCCGGTCAGGCGCAGGTAGCTCAGCGTCTCGGAGTCGATCGGGAAGATGGTGACGGTCGAGCCGTACTCGGGGCTCATGTTGCCCAGGGTGGCCCGGGTGGCCAGGGGTACGTTCGCGACCCCCGGACCGAAGAAGTCGACGAACTTGCCGACCACCCGGGTCTGCCGCAGCAACTGGGCCACCGTCAGCACCAGGTCGGTCGCGGTCGTGCCCTCGGGCGGCTCGCCGACCAGCTTGAGCCCGACCACCTGGGGGATGAGCATGCTCATCGGCAGCCCGAGCATGGCGGCCTCGGCCTCGATCCCGCCGACACCCCACCCGAGGACCCCGAGGCCGTTGATCATCGGCGTATGGGAGTCGGTACCGACCAGGCTGTCCGGATAGGCCAGTGGCCGCGGCGATGCGTCCTTGGTGAACACGACCGGGGCCAGGTACTCGAGGTTGACCTGGTGGCAGATGCCGGTGTCCGGCGGCACCACCCGGAAGGCGTCGAAGGCATGCTGCCCCCACCGCAGGAGCTGGTAGCGCTCGCTGTTCCGCTCGAACTCCAGGTCTGCGTTGATGCGGAATGCGTCCGGCCGCCCGAAGACGTCGGCGATGACTGAGTGGTCGATCACGAGATCGGTCGGGATCAGCGGGTTGATCCGGGCCGGGTCTGCGCCCATCGCTGTCATGGCGTCCCGCATCGCCACCAGGTCCACCACGCAGGGCACGCCCGTGAAGTCCTGCATGAGCACGCGCGCGGGAGTGAACTGGATCTCCGTGCTCGCCTGCGCCGCCCCGGCGGGGTCCCATGCTCCGAGCTGACGCACGTGGTCGGCTGTGACCAGGTCTCCGTCCTCGTTGCGCAGGGCGTTCTCCAGAAGCACCTTCACGCTGTACGGCAGGCGGTCGGCCCCCTCGATCCTGTCTAGACGAAAGATGTCGTACGCGAGCTCACCGACGACCAGCTGGGCGCGGGCGTCGAAGGTATTGCGGCTCATCGTCTCTTCCCTTCCTGATGGGCGCATCGCTCAGGTCGGTCACAGGCGTGTCGTGGCCCAGGTGCGGTCGACGGCTGCACCGATGGTGGTCCACCGTGCGCGCCGTCCTGTGCGCCGGCGACGTCGCACAGGAGCCGACCGAGTGAGCGGAGACTCGTCGAGGCTAGCGCCCTCGGCCGAACTCGGTTCGAAGGGTCGGTGGCCGTGACGCCCTCGTCCGTCGCGGCGGACGGTTTGACACGAACGGTCTTGTGTAAATCTGAACATGGGATGACGATCACGAAGAGGCGGCCTCGCTGCCCACCCTCCTTG
>JAENWO010000051.1 GCA_016649925.1 Actinomycetales bacterium | reverse complement strand
GCCACAGCCACGCCCGGTCGCGCCACAGCCTCGCCCGGTCGCGCCACAGCGAACCGGGTGCCGGCTCCGGGCACGTCTGGTCCGGGGCGGGCGAAAGCGGCGAAGTCACCCCACGAGGCTAACCGCCACTACGCTGGAATGCATGGGACCGGTGGTGGCCGTGGTCGGCGGCGGGCAGCTCGCGCGCATGATGGCCGCACCAGCCGGGGCCCTCCAGATCCACCTGCGAGCCCTCGTCGAGGCGCCCGACGGCGCGGCGGCGCAGGTCATCCCGGACGCTCCGGTCGGAGCGGCGAGCGACGCCGAGGCCGTCGTGGCCGTCGCGGCCGGCGCGGACGTGCTGACGTTCGAGCACGAGCACGTCCCCGGTGACCTCTTGCGCGACCTCGTCCAGCGCGGCGTCAGCGTCCAGCCGGGGCCCGAGGCACTCGCGCACGCCCAGGACAAGATCGTCATGCGCACCCGGCTCACCGAGCTCGGCGTGCCCTGTCCGCGCTGGGCCGAGGTCCGCAGCGCCGAGGAGCTGACCGCGTTCGGCGACGAGATCGGGTGGCCCATCGTGGTCAAGACCCCGGTGGGCGGCTACGACGGCAAGGGTGTGCTTTTCATCGGTGACGCCGCCGAGGCCGCGCACTGGTTGGACCACCCGCGGGGTGCGGTGCTCGCCGAGGAGAAGGTCGACTTCCGGCGCGAGCTCGCGGCCCTCGTCGCGCGGCGGCCCAGCGGGGAGATCCGCTCCTGGCCGGTGGTGGAGACGGTGCAGCGCGACGGCGTGTGCGCGGAGGTGATCGCGCCCGCCCCGGACCTGCCGGCGGCCGCGGCCACCGAGGCGCTCGAGATGGCGCGCACGATCGCCGAGGGCCTCGGCGTCACCGGGGTGCTCGCGGTCGAGCTGTTCGAGGCCGAGGACGGCCGCATCCTCGTCAACGAGCTCGCGATGCGCCCTCACAACAGCGGTCACTTCAGCATCGACGGCTCGGTGACGAGCCAGTTCGAGCAGCACCTGCGCGCCGTGCTGGACCTGCCGCTGGGGGACACGACGCCCACGGCCCGCTGGTCGGTGATGGTCAACCTGCTCGGCTCGGAGCGCTCCGACCCGGCGGAGGCCTACCCGGCCCTGATGGCCGCCTACCCGGAGGCGAAGGTGCACCTGTACGGGAAGTCGGTGCGCCCGGGTCGCAAGCTGGGGCACGTGACCCTGACGGGGGAGGACCTGCCCACGCTCCGCCGTCGGGCCCGGGAAGCAGTCGAGATGCTGAGAGGAGCGGGCGCATGAGTGTGGTCGGCGTGGTGATGGGGTCGGACTCGGACTGGCCCGTGATGAGGGCGGCCGCCGAGGCGCTCGCGGAGTTCGGCATCGAGCACGAGGTGGACGTCGTCTCGGCGCACCGGATGCCCGAGGACATGCTTCGCTACGGGCGCGAGGCGGCCGGCCGGGGGATCAGGGTGATCATCGCCGGTGCGGGCGGGGCCGCCCACCTGCCCGGCATGCTCGCCGCCGTGACGCCGCTTCCGGTGATCGGTGTGCCCGTGCCGCTGGAGCACCTCGACGGGATGGACTCGCTGCTCTCGATCGTGCAGATGCCGGCTGGTGTGCCGGTGGCGACCGTCTCCGTGGGCGGGGCGCGCAACGCGGGCCTGCTCGCCGCGCGGATCCTCGCCGCGGGGGCCGACGACGGCGCAGCGGCCCTTCGCGAGAAGATGGTCGCCTTCCAGTCCGAGTTGCGTCAGGTGGCGGTCGACAAGGGGGCCCGGCTGCGCGCGTCGCGCTCGCAGCGCACCGGTTTCGGCTCCTGACGGCGGCATCTCCCGGGCGACCTCAGGCCGCAGGCACCGCCCGGATCGTGTCCAGTGTTGCCGCGATGCGCTCGAACACCTCCTCGTCGACGTCGACGGCCCCGAGCCGCAGCGCCAGCACCGCTGCACCGGCGAGCCCGTCCGGTACATGTCGGAGCACCGGTGGCACACCGGCGGAGCGGAGCACGGCGGCCATCCGATCCGCGATGGCGCGCTGCCGGGACAGGACGCTTCCACCCAGCACGAGCGGGCCGGTGACGTGCGGCGCGACGACGGCGGTGAGCGTCGCGGCCAGCGCGTCGGTGGCCTCGGCGACGATGCGCTGCGCGAGCGGGTCGTCGGGTGCGGCGAACGCGAGCGGCGCGAACCGGGCAAGATCGATCGGGCGCAAGCGGTAGAGCGCCTCGACCAGCTTCCGCAGGGCCGTCGGTCGTCCGTCCGCGTCCCGCTCGGTCGTCGCCGCGATTCCCACGTCGTCGAGCAGCAGGCGGGTGAGGGTAGTGGCCGGGCCCCTTCCGTCGAGGGCGGCGCTCACGTGCCGGGCGACCTGTTGTCCGATCCAGTAACCCGATCCGGCGTCCCCCAGCAACCAACCGAGACCGTCCGCCACAGCGTCCACCTCACCTCCGCGGACGCGGACCGCGACGGCTCCCGTTCCGGCCACCAGGGCGTACCCGTGCGGTGCGAACGAACCCGAGCAGAACGTCGCGAGGAGGTCCGATCGAATGTCGAAATGATCCGAGATGCCCGCCCGAACCAGTTCCTCCCGCAGCCACTCGCCCGATCCGAAGACACTCGCCCCGGCCATTCCGGCCACCCCCGAGGTGATGTCCGTGGGCCGCAGGCCTGCCGAGTCGAGGGCGCCACGAGCGGCCGCAACCACCGCCTGTGCTGCCTGGTCCGTTCCGGAGGAGACCGGGTTCCCGCTGCCGGCGACACCGCATCCCAGGGCGTGCCCGTCCGCTCGCAGGACGACCGCCCGTGTGGACGTTCCTCCGGCATCGACAGCCAGGTAGTACCCCACCGCGCCCTCCGTCACATCCAGGTCTTGACGTCTCCGTCATTGTGAGAATATGTTTCAGCCACCCGCACATTGACGTGAGAGGTATTTTCATTGGCTATCGACACGCTCGGCCCCATGGACGCGACGATGCGCGTCCCGGATCGTATCCAGGCCAATCTCCCACACATGTCGTCCGCGTTGGCGAAGATCGGTGTCCTCCTCCTCGAGGACCCGACCGCGCCCCTGGAGCTGTCGATCACCGAGCTCGCCGACCGGGCCGGGACGTCCGCCGCGACCGTCACGCGGTTCTGCCGGCGCCTCGGGTACCCGGGATACGTGCAGTTCCGCGTCAGTGTGGCTGCCGACGCCGGCCGCCGGCAGGGCGATCAGGCCTGGCGCGCCGGGATCGGGCGTGCGTTCGACCCGGACGACGCGCCGCCGGACGTGCTGCGCACCCTGCTGCACGCGCACGTGCGCTCCCTCACGGCCACGGCCGGGCTGATCGACGTCGACCAGTGCGCACGCGTCGCCCGGGTGATCGCGAACTGCCGGCACCTCGACATCTACGGCACCGGGGGAAGTGCGTCGATCGCGGACGAGGTGGCGAACCGGCTCTACCGCGTCGGCGTGAACGCCCACTCCTGGGGTGACGTGCACGCCGGGTTGGCGAGCGCCTCGATCCAGGACGAGCACACGATCGCGATCGGGATCTCGAACAGCGGCCGGACGAAGGAGACCATCGAGATGCTGGCCCACGCCAAGTCGTCCGGTGCCTTCACGGTCGCGATCACGAACCGCAGCGCCTCGCCTCTCGGGCAGCTGGCCGACGTCTGCCTCATTGCGTCGGTGCCCCAGGAGTACCTCCACCCGGCCGACCTCTCGGCCAAGCACTCCCAGCTGTTCGTGCTCGATCTGTTGTACCTGCTGGTCGTGCAGCACGACTACACCGACGCCGTCCACAAGCTCGCCTCAACTGCGCGAGCGGTGTCGGGGCACCGTCGGCACGAGCCTGTGAACCGCACCGAGGCAGGGAGCCGACGATGACCAGCACCATGACGGCCTTCCTCCCGGAGGCGACCAGCCGGCTCGAGCGGCTGGCCGCCGACGCCGCGGACGGAGCTCTCGACCCCGCGATCGACCTGATCGTCGACGCACTCGCCGCGGGCGGCATCGTGCAGGCCTTCGGCACCGGGCACTCCCAGGCGTTCGCGATGGAGATCGCGGGGCGAGCCGGCGGGCTCATCCCCACCAACAGCATCGCGCTGCGGGACGTCGTGCTGTACGGCAGCCACGACCCGTCGGAGCTGGAGGGGCCCCACCTGGAGCGGGACCCCTCGGTGGTCGACGAGCTGTTCGAGGTCTCGACCATCAATCCGGCCGACGTCTTCATCATCGCGTCGAACTCGGGGGTCAACGGTTCCGTGGTCGGCATCGCACTGGCCGCGAAGCAGCGGGGGCACAAGGTCATCGCCGTCACCAGCCTCGAGCACACCAACGCCGTGACTCCCAAGCACCCCAGCGGTCGGCGCCTCGCCGATGTGGCCGACGTCGTGATCGACACACTCGCGCCGTTCGGGGACACGACACTGACGGTGGGGGACGGCATCGGCGTCGGAGCCGTCTCGTCGATCACCGCGGCTTTCATCGCGCAGCTGTTGACGATCGGTGTGGCCGAGCGGATCGTCGAGACGGGCGCGGTGCCTCCGATCTACATCTCAGCGAATCGGCCCGGAGGTGATGAGCACAACCTGGCACTTGAGAATCTCTACCGCGACCGGATCCGCCGGACCGCCTGAAAATCCTCACCCGGGCGAGCAACCCCTGCTCCGCCCTCCCGAAGAAGGGCATCAAAGACGATGACTGACCAGAAGGCCACCATCAGCCGCCGCAACGTCCTGCGCGGTCTCCTCTTCACGGCAGCGAGCGTCCCGTTCGGGCTCACGCTCGCTTCCTGCGCCACCGGTGGTGGTGGCGAGACCGAGACGGGCGCCGGACCCACGGGCGAGCTGTCGGACACGAACCCGTTCGGCATGGTCGAGAACTCCACGATCGACGCCGTCATCTTCGATGGCGGTTACGGCGTGGACTACGTGCAGTTCGCCGCCGCCATCCTCGCCGAGAACCACGCCGGCTCGACGGCCACCGTCGAGTCGTCCACACAGATCGCCACCCAGCTGCAGCCCCGCTTCGTGGCCGGCAACCCGCCGGACCTCATCGACAACTCGGGTGCACAGTTGATCGGCTTCAGCACGATCCTCGACCAGCTCGAGGACCTCACCGACGTGATCGACGCCCCCAACCTCGAGGGCACCACCATCCGGGACACCCTCTACGTCGGTGTGCTCGCACCCGGTACGTTCGACGGCAAGCTCGCCGCCCTCAACTACGTGTTGACCGTTTACGGCGTCTGGTACTCCGCGAGCCTCTTCGAGGCGAACGGCTGGGACGTCCCGACCACGTGGGCCGAGGCCAAGGAGCTCGGCGCCCTCGCTCAGGCGCAGGGCCTGTACCTCTTCTGCTGGGGCACCGAGGCCGCCACCTATTACCAGACCCTCGCGATCGACTCGGCCATCAAGGAGGGTGGCGACGAGGTGCGCCTCGCCCTGGACAACCTCCAGGAAGGTTGCTGGTCGCTGCCGGCCGTGCAGGCCGTGTTCACGGCCATGAAGGAGATCATCGACGCCGGCTACATGAAGCCGGGTGGCTCCGGCACGCAGTTCACCGCGGCGCAGGCCCAGTGGAGCTTCGACCAGGCCGCGCTCCTGTACCCCTCGGGGTCCTGGATCGAGAACGAGATGAAGACCCAGACCGCCGACGGGTTCGAGATGACGGGTGTGCCGTCGTTCCCGGTCACCGCGGACTCGGCCTTCCCGGCCACCGCGCTGCACTCCACGGCCGGCGAGTCGTACATCGTGCCATCGGACGCCGCGAACGTCGAGGGCGGCAAGGAGCTGCTGCGCACGATGCTGTCCAAGGACGCCGCGACGAACTTCTCCAAGGAGAAGCTGGCATTGCCGATCGTCAAGGACCTGGTGCCCGCGGACGGGTTCGGTTCCACCGCGCTCGTGTCCCAGACGGACCTGCTCGCGGCCGCCGGTGAGGACATCTTCACGCACGGGTTCGTCGACCTCTACGGCACCAACGCGGACCAGCTGGTCATCTGGAACACGTTCCTCGACGGCTCGAAGTCGGTGGCTGACCTCACCGCTGACCTGCAGGCGATCACGGATCGGATCCGGGAGGACGACTCGATCACGAAGATCGAAGTGCAGTGACTGCGACTGACGCGGCTGACGTTGTTGCCGCGGTCGTGGGACCCTCGGGGCGTCGCAAGATGCCCCGGGGGTCCCGGCGGCGGAAGCTGACGCTCGACTACGTCAGCTTCATGATCGTGTTCCTCGGGCTGCCGCTGGCGTTGTTCCTGGTGTTCGTGATCTGGCCGTTCATCCAGGCCGTCTTCTACTCGCTGACGGACTGGACCGGGTACACGGCGGAGTTCAACGTCATCGGTCTCGGGAACTTCACCAAGTTGCTCGACGACCCCATCTTCATGAAGGCGGTCGGAAACAGCATCGTCCTGGCGATCGTCGTCCCGCTGGTCACGATCGTGATCGCGCTGGCGTTCGCGACGCTGATCACGGTCGGGGGTTCGGGCAAGGGGCAGGTCCAGGGCATCCGGAACTCGAGTTTCTACCGGGTGGTCTCGTTCTTCCCGTACGCGATCCCGGCGATCGTGATCGGCCTGATCTGGAGGCAGATCTTCGACCCGTCGGCCGGGTTGCTCAACGGCATCCTGACCGGCCTCGGGATGGAGCAGTTCTCCTCGTTCCCCTGGCTGGGCAGGGTCGGTACAGCCATGCCCGTCACCATGTTCGTCATCGTGTGGGGCTTCGTCGGCTTCTACATGCTGCTCTTCATCGCGGCCATCAAGGGCATCCCGGCCGAGACGTACGAGGCGGCTCGTATCGACGGCGCCGGGCGGTTCCGCACGGCGTGGTCGATCACCATCCCTCTGATCCGGGACAGCGTGCAGACGGCGTACATCTACCTCGGCATCATGGCGCTGGACGCGTTCGTGTACATGCAGGCGCTGAACCCGAACGGTGGTCCGGACAACAGCACGCTCGTGATGTCCCAGCAGCTGTTCCGCACCGCCTTCACGCGGGGACAGTTCGGTTACGCGAGCGCGATGGGTGTGGTGCTCGCCGTGGTGACCCTGCTGTTCGCTGCGATCGTGTTCACGGTCAACCGGATCACCGGCGGCAGGGATGACGGAGGCCGCGCATGACGACCATCACTCGCACCGATGAGCTCGTGCGCTCCGTGCCGCAACCGACGTCGTCGGAGCGCGGAGACCGAGCCGTCGCCGGGGTGTCGCACACGGTGCTGATCATCTGGTCGATCGTGGTGATCGCTCCGCTGCTGTGGACGCTGCTCTCGTCGTTCAAGACGTCGCGGGAGATCTTCGCGTCACCGTTCGCGCTACCCGCGAGCTGGAACTTCGACAACTACGTCTCCGCGTGGACATCCGCGGGTATCGGCAACTTCTTCCTCAACACGGTGATCGTGGTGACGTGTGCCCTCGTCATCGTGATGCTGCTGGGTGCCATGTGCGCGTACGTCCTGGCGAGGTTCGACTTCCCGGGGCGCCGGGCGATCTACTACCTGATGCTCGCCGGTCTGACGTTCCCGGTGTTCCTGGCGATCGTGCCGCTGTTCTTCGTGCTGCGGAACGTCGGGCTGTTGAACACCCTGCCCGGTCTGATCATCACGTACGTCGCGTTCGCGCTGCCGTTCACGGTGTTCTTCATGTACTCCTTCTTCCGCGGCCTGCCCGATGAGATCGCGGAGGCCGCCGCCATCGACGGAGCGGGGGAGTGGCGCACGTTCTTCCAGGTGATGCTGCCGATGGCGAGGCCGGGGATGGCCTCGGTGGCGATCTTCAACTTCCTCGGTCTGTGGAACCAGTTCCTGTTGCCGGTCGCGCTCAACACGAACCAGGACAACTGGGTGCTCTCGCAGGGGATGGCGGGGTTCGCCTCGTCCGCCGGGTACGCCGTCGACTTCGGCTCGCTCTTCGCTGCCGTGGTCATCACGGTCGTGCCGGTGCTGATCGTCTACATCATCTTCCAGCGTCAGCTCCAGGGCTCGGTGTCCCAGGGCACGATGAAGTAGCCGTCGCGGGTGGTCGGCTGTGCCCGTGCCCGACATCGGATCGGCGGGTAGCGTGGACGGCTGCCGGAAGGGTTCCGGCCCGGAGGTGACATGACGTCGAGCACGAGCATGGTGCAGACCCAGATGCCCGAGCGCGACGCACGGGCACACGCCACTGCCCGCGCGGGTTCGGCCCGCGCGGGTTCGACCAGCCGGCTGGGCGGAACCCGCGGCCGCACCAGCACGTTCCGCCCGGAGATCCAGGCGCTGCGCGCGTTGGCCGTGACGCTCGTGGTGGTCTACCACCTGAACTCGGGCTGGTTGCCGGGCGGGTACATCGGCGTGGACGTGTTCTTCGTCATCTCCGGCTTCCTCATCACCGGGATCATGCTCGCCGAGATCGAACGCACCGGACGGCTGCGGCTGCGCGACTTCTACGCCCGCCGGGCCCGACGGATCCTGCCGGCCTCCGCCGTCACGCTCGTCGTGGTCACCGCACTCGGGTCGGCGATCCTGCCGACGACGCGCTGGGAGGCGATGGGGGAGCAGGCGCGTGCGTCGGGGCTGTTCGTGCAGAACTGGCTGCTGGCGTCGCAGTCCGTGGACTACCTCGCCGAGGGTGCCGCGGCGAGCCCGTTCCAGCACTTCTGGTCGCTGTCGATCGAGGAGCAGTTCTACTTCGTCTGGCCCGGTGTGCTCGGGCTCCTCGCGCTGCTCACGTTCCGGTTGAGCGCGCAGCGCGCGACGAGAACGGAACCGACGACGACGGCGACGTCCGGGAGCCTGCGCACGTTCCGCCGTCGGGCACTGCTCGTGCTCGGCATGGTGACGGCCTCCAGCCTGGCGCTGTCGGTGTGGATGACGGCGCAGGGCGACCCGGCCGCGTACTTCGTCTCGCACACGAGGGCCTGGGAGCTGGGCGCCGGGGGTCTGCTCGCACTCGCCGGCTCGACGGCGCGGCGCGACGAGAGGTGGCGCGCCGCGCTGGCGTGGGCCGGGCTCGCCGCGATCGTCTGGGCGGCGTTCGTGTTCTCGGCGCAGACCCCGTTCCCCGGGTCTGCGGCGCTGGTCCCGGTGCTCGGCACCGTAGCGGTGATCCACGCGGGCCGGACGCAGGCGTCGTGGTCACCGAGTCACCTGATGGGGCGGCGCGCCGTCCAGTGGGTGGGGGATGCCTCCTACTCCCTCTACCTGTGGCACTGGCCGGTGATCGCCATCCTGCCCGTCGCGCTCGGCACCCTGAGCGCCACCGGCGACTCCCTCGCGCTCGCCGGCCTCGCGCTGGTGACGTCGGTGCTGTTGGCCGCGCTGAGCCGCCGGTTCGTGGAGGAGCCGTTCATGCACTCGGCCCGGCTGCGGAGTTCGGCCGCGAGATCCCTGGGCGTGGGGCTGCTCGGGATCGTGCTCGCGGTCTCGGCCGGAACCGTCGCGGGGACAGCTCTCGCATCGGTCCAGCGCGTCCAGGACCGGGACGCCACCGCACTGCTCGCGGACCCGCCGCCGGAACTCGGTGCCGCCTCGATACGCCCCGAGGGGTACGACCCGTTCACCGCCGCGAGCCGGGCCATCGTCCCCGCGCCCGCCGACGCCCGGGAGGAGTTGCCCGAGGGTGCGGACGGGCGGTGCAAGTCCCAGGCAGCCGACCCCACGACGCCCGTGTGCAGCTTCGGGCCGGAGGACGCCACCACCACGATCGCGCTCGTCGGCGACTCCCACATGGAGCAGTACTCACCCGCGTTCGAGGTGCTCGCCGAGCAGAGCGACTGGCGTGTGGTCACCTACTTCCACAGCAGCTGCCCGTTCTCCACGGCGCAGCGGGACATCGACGCCGAGCGCGGCGGGCCTTGCCTGGAGGCGAACGAGGCGACCCTGACGGCTCTGCTCGGGACGGCGGGACTGGACGCCGTCGTCACCTCCAACCGCACGGCCCTGCCGTTCATGGCCGACGGCGTCCGCCCGGATCCGCAGGACGGCTTCCGTCAGGTGTGGGGGCAGCTGGCCGAGGCGGGGATCCCGGTCGCGGTGATCGCGGACAACCCGCTGATGCTGGGAGACGACGCCACGACCGACTGCGTCGCCGAACACCCTGATCATCCGCAGTCCTGCGACCGTCCGCGCAGTGACGCGATGCCGTCCGACCACCAGCTCGCCCCGGCCGCGGACACCCCGGGGGTCACGCTGGTCGACCTGACGGACAGGTACTGCACAGACTCGGTATGCCCGCCGGTGGCCGGGAGCGTGCTCGTCTACCGCGACGAGCAGCACGTCACCCCGTCGTACATGCGCACCCTGGCGCCGTACCTGGGCGAGGCGCTCAGGCCGCTTGGGCTCTGACCGGGCCAGGGTCGACCCTCAGCCCAGGCCGAGCCTCGGTCCCTCGATGGCCGGGCAGACGTCCATGACGACGTCCAGGCCGGCGTCCTTGGCCCGTTGGACGGCCTCCTCGTCGATGACGTCGAGCTGGAGCCAGACGGCCTTCGCGCCCCGGGCGATCGCCTCGTCGACCACTGCGCCGGCGAGGGAAGAGTTGACGAACACGTCCACGACGTCGATGTCGCCCGGGATGTCGGCGAGCGTGGCGTAGCCGTCCTGGCCGTGCACCACCTCGGCGCGGGGGTGCACCGGGACGATCTGCATCTCCAGCACCCGCTGCAGGTACGCGCCCACGCGGTACGCGGCGCGCTCCCGGTTCGAGGAGAGGCCCACGACCGCCCACCGGCCCGGTGAGCTGAGCAGGCGGCTGATGACGTCGGGGTCGTTCGTGTGGGTCATGTTCCCAGCGAACCACATCCGGGGCCCGTGGCCCGAACGGGGCCGCGGCCTAGGTCCCGGCCGCTTCCTCGGTGGTGACGGTGCCGTCGGCCACGTGTTGGAAG
>JAENWO010000271.1 GCA_016649925.1 Actinomycetales bacterium | reverse complement strand
GATCGCGGCGAGGACCGCCAGGGCCGCGGCCACGTGCGTCTCGGTCTGGGTGGCCGGCTCGCTCAAGACCATCTCGGCGACGTCGATGAACGCTCGGGCCTGGTCCCGGCGAGCGCGGGCTTCGGCGGGGGTGCAACCGGTGGACCGGGAGCTTCCACGCGGGCTCATGACACGCTCCGCAGCAAGTCAAGGAGGCGGGTACCCATCACGTTGATGTGCTCGGCCCGCCACGAGGCCACCAGCGGGTCGTCGCCAGCGATCATGGCGCCAAGAGTGTCGGGCGTGGGGTCCACGATGTGTCCACGGTTGCCGGTCCAGCGCAAGATGTCGGTGGCCAGCTGATCTATCTGCGCTGCACTCGCGTCAGGGTCCGCGCTACCTGCCTGGCTGATCACGACCAGGACGTCGATGTCGCTGGTCGTCGTGGCCTCCCCACGCGCGAACGAGCCGAAGAGGCTGGCGTGCACCGGTTGTGGCGACCAGCCCCCCAACGCGGCGGTGATCCGTTCGATGATCGTCGTGCGTACTCGGGTGAGGGCGATGATTGCCCCTGCGGCCACGTGGTCCCGGTTGAGCAGGTAGAGCGTGGCGTGGGGATGGGCGTCGGCGAGGACGATGCCCTGCACGACGAGTCGGGTCAGGACCCGGCGGACACCGTCGGGGCTACCCGCGCCCGCCATCCGGTGGACCTGGGCGCCACTCGTCCAGGCCGTCGTGGCCGCCAGGGCATGCAAGACAGCCGCGTCCAGGGTGGGGGTGACCACGGCCAATGGCATCGACAGATCCATGAGGTGCCTCCGATCATCCTCTGCATGAGCCGATAATTATCGGCACATGCAGAGAATCCTATGCCATGACGGCACGCCCGGTTCCACAGTCGAGTTCACTCACGGCTCGCACCGCGCCTGGTCGGCCCCAGAGTGCACAACATCCGGACAGCCCAGACGCGCTCGGCGAGCGGATACACCTGGCTTTGCCTGCCCCGGCCAGTAGGCGAACGGATACACACCGGGTGGCGCGCAGTTACTGAGCTGCGCCGGAAGGTGGACTTTCGCACTTTCGAGGTCGTGACCGGCCCCAGCTGAGCTTCTGCTGAGGCCCGTGCTTCGGCGTGAGACACGCCCATCTTGATCCCCCGATGGAGCGTCTGCTCACGCGAGACTCTGTTTGTGATATCGCAAACAGGGACGGAGTGGGATGATGAACTCGATGACGTCGAAGAAGACCCGGTTACCGCGGATGCTGCGCGGTTCGCTGGTCACGTTGCGTCGCCGCTGCGGAAAGCCGGGCTGCCACTGCGCGCAGGGGCAGCAGCGTCATGAGGCACCGGCATTGAGCTACTCCGACCACGGTCGGACCCGAGTGGTGATGCTTGCCGAGTCCGACGTGGAAGCGGTCACCGCTGCGCTGGAGCGCTACCGCGCCGCGAAGAGGGAGTTGGAGGAACAGGCCACCACCGCCCTGGCCGCGTTGACCGAGCGGATCGCCGCCGAACGCGCCAACCGGCGACAGGCCCGGTGACCGGCTTCCTCGCGTTGCTCGACCTCGCCCGCGGCGTCTTTCGCGCACCGAGCTTCGCGATCTTCACCCGACCTGCTCACCGGCCGGTCACCACGCCGTTGGAGCCGACGCGGACTCGGAGGGAGAGCGAGGCGTCCTCGCTGTCCGCCGTCGGAGTACTCAGGTTGCTTGAGAGCACATCGTTGGTGGAGTGCAGACACTTACCGAATCGTACCCTCCAGGGGTACGATCTGGTGACTAATTAAGGAGACCGACCGTGCCGACACCTGGCATACCGGGCGAGATCGTGCGCGCCCCGATGCGGACGGTCAAGGCCTCCACTCTCGAGGTATATGCGCAGCCGCGTCGTCAGTTGGCCCGGCTCGCGGATGCCGGCCGGATGCTCAGGCTGGGACCGGGCATCTACACCGCTGTTCCAGACGACCGTGTCGGAACGGGGTGGGCACCGACCCTCGAGACCGCGGCGGCTGCGCTGTCGACGGCGATCTACGGTGCCCGCGTCCCGGTGCTCATGGGTCTCAGCGCGGCACGGATCCACCAAGCGATCCCCCGAGCGATCGGGGTTGCCCTGGTCGCTGTGCCCGGACATCACCGAGCGATGGCCCTTCCCGAGCAGATCGGCGGCCTCGTCCGGTTCGTGACCCGTGACGTGGGCCGGCTCGATGCCGAACTGGTGTCCACCGAGCTTGGCCAGACCCTCGTCACCACACCCGAGCAGACGATCCTGGACCTGACGCGGCGGCCGGACCTCGGAGGTTTGCCGAACGAGGCGGCGAGCGCAGTTCAGGCTCTCCTTGCGAGGGCCGATGAGAATGTTCTGGCATCGCTCGCCCAGGACCAGAGGATGAGGGCGACGCTCGCGAGGGTTCGCCGTCATGGCTGACATGCAGCCGGGGGTGCTGGATGAGCATGAGGCCCGAGAAGTTCAGGAGACGTTCGGCGTCGCTCGCGCGCAGGTTGAGCGAGATCACTTCATCTCGCACCTCTTGGCGGCCATCAGCAGGCATGTGCCGTCTACGGACCTCATCTTCATCGGCGGAACGGCGCTCTCACGCACTCATCTGGGCGACCTGCGCCTCTCGGAGGACGTCGAGCTCGAGGCACGGACTGATCGGCGTCAGGTGGCGAACGCCATCGTCGCGGCAGCGCGCCGGGACATGCAGCGAACATTCGGGCGTCTGACGTGGGAACCACCCTTGGCCGAGATTCGCGACGTCGCGTCTTCTACGGTCAACACCATCGCGGGGGTCGGCGTGCGCGTTCAGATACTCCGGCATGACGGTCGTCCCGAGTGGCCGACCGAGGTGGTCGATCTGGAGCAGCGGTACAGCGACGCTCCTCCGGCGCGAATGAGCGTCCCCACAGCCGACGCCTTCGCCGCGGCCAAGCTCTCTGCGTGGATCGACCGAAGGGCCGAACGTGACCTGTACGAACTCTGGGCTCTCTCGGTACGGGGTCTGGTGACGAGTACGGCCGTTGACCTGTTCGTCCGGCACGGACCGTTCACGACTCCGCCTGAACCGTGGGTGTTCCAGGACCTTCCCGACGAGGTCGCATGGCGCCACGCATTGAGTCACCAGGGGCGGATCAGGACGGGGCCGAAGGAAGCCGCAGCGGCGGTCGCGGAAGCGTGGGCCCGGGCTGCGCGGGCGTGATCCTCCGTGAGGACGGTCCGAAGACGTCTCAGCGTGGCGTGGTGCCTTGACGGTCTTTGCTACAGCAATGACCCGGTGACTGCCTCGGCTGCGGCCGGCACGACGCCGTCGCGCACCGCCGCGGTGACCGCCTCGATCTGCGGGCTCACGGGTTCGTCCGGACCCGGGCCGGCGACACCAGCCGCGCGGATGGCATCCCGCACGGCCGCCGTGGCCGGGGCGGGTCCCAAGGGTGCCCGCAGGTCCAGCCCGCGGGCGGCGGTGAGCAGCTCGATCGCCACCACCTGGCGCAGCCCGTCGACGGAGCGCCGGAGCTTGCGTGCCGCCGCCCAGCCCATCGAGACGTGGTCCTCCTGCATCGCCGAGCTCGGGACGGAGTCCACGCTCGCCGGCACGGCCAGCCGCTTGAGCTCGGAGACGATCCCGGCGGCGGTGTACTGGGCGATCATCAGCCCGGAGTCCACGCCCGGGTCGTCGGCGAGGAACGGCGGGAGCCCGTTGCTGCGGCCGGCGTCCAGGAACCGGTCGGTGCGTCGCTCGCTCATGGACGCCACGTCCGCGACGGCGATGGCCAGGAAGTCGAGCACGTAGCCCACCGGGGCGCCGTGGAAGTTGCCGTTCGACTCCACCCGCCCGTCGAGCGTCACCACGGGATTGTCGACGGCGGAGCTCAGCTCCCGTTCGGCGACGGCGTTCGCGTGGACGAGGGTGTCGCGGGCCGCGCCGTGCACCTGCGGTGCACAGCGCAGCGAGTACGCGTCCTGCACCCGGGTGCACACGGCCGGGTCGCGGTGGCTGGCCATGATGGGGCTCCCGGCGAGCAGCGCACGCAGGTTCGCGGCGGAATCGGCCTGCCCGGGGTGGGGCGCAGTGTCTGGAGGTCGGCGGCGAGCACGGCGTCCGTGCCGAGCAGCGCCTCGACGCTCATCGCCGCGGCGATGTCCGCTGTCCTGAGGATCAGCGCGAGGTCGTGCGCGGCGAGGACGAGCATGCCGAGCATCCCGTCGGTGCCGTTGATCAGGGCCAGTCCCTCCCTCTCGGCCAGCTCCACCGTGGTGAGCCCCGCCTGGGCGAGCGCCTCGTGCGCGGGCCGGGCTACGCCGTCGGGCATGCGGACCGTTCCCTCGCCCATGAGGGCGAGCGCGACGAGCGCGACGTGCGCGAGGTCGCCGGAGCAGCCGAGCGAGCCGTACTCGTGGACGACCGGG
The DNA here is from genome assembly GCA_016649925.1 of Actinomycetales bacterium. Taxonomy (GTDB): domain Bacteria; phylum Actinomycetota; class Actinomycetes; order Actinomycetales; family Beutenbergiaceae; genus JAENWO01. The sequence continues at coordinate 54 of JAENWO010000271.1, read as the reverse complement.
GTGAGGCCGGCGGAGAGCATCGCCGCGTAGGCGAGCGCGGTGGACAGGGGAGGG
>JAENWO010000517.1 GCA_016649925.1 Actinomycetales bacterium | reverse complement strand
TGTTGTTCGGTTGCACGTCCACGTTGCAGGCCGTCGTGAGCAGCAGGCCCGCGATCCCGATGATGGCGCCCACCTGCACTCTCCGGCGTCGTCCCCACGCATCCATCACTGTCTCCTTCGCGTCGTCTTCGTCACGTGAGGCATCCCAGGTGCCCTGGCACCGAGCGTCCCTGCCCGTCTGAACTCTCATTGTATGCGCATACATTCACCGTCTGCAACCGGTCGGCTCGAAGAGCTGCGATCAGTCAGGTGCTGGGGTGCGGACCGCAGCTCTCCCGCAGCAGGACCTCGACGGGCAGCACCCGGCTGACCGGGGCGGTGGCCGGATGCGCCAACCGGTGGAGCAGCTGGGCGACCGCGACCCGGCCCAGGTCGATCATGGGCTGCCGCACGGTGGTCAACCGCGGTGACGCCAGGTGCGCGGCCTCGATGCCGTCGAAACCCGTCAGGGCGATGTCCTCGGGGACCCGCACCCCGGCCTCGGTGAGGGCGTCCAGGAGTCCCAGCGCCGTCTGGTCGTTCGCGCAGACGAGGGCACCGACGCCCGTGAGCTGCTCGCGCTCGAGGAGCCGGCGCGCGAGTGCCCGACCGCCGGTACGGGTGAAGTCGCCGTGCGCCAGAGGGTGCTCGGGCACGTCCAGGCCGGCGAGGAGGAGCGCCTCGCTGAAGCCCTCGAACCGGTCCTGGGAGTCCGGGGAGTTCATCGGCCCGGCGACGAACTGCAGGCCACGCAGGTGGTGGTCGTGGATCAGGTGGCGGGTCAGCGCGATCGTCCCGCCACGGTTGTCCGCACTCACGTGGTCGTAGGTGTCGCTCTCCCGCGGACCGGCCATGAGCACCACAGGCAGGCGCCTCGCGATGTGGGCGAGCTGGTCGTCGGGCACCGCTCGGGCGAGCGTGACGAGCCCGTCCACCCGACCGGCGAGATTGTCGATCACCTCGTGCCTGCGCCGCCCGCGCGGCACCGCGATCATCACCGCGAGTCCGTGTCGCCACGCCTCCAGCTCGGTCCCACGGATCACCTCGGAGATGTAGAGGTTGCTGCCGGTGTCGATATGTTCCGACGGATCGAACCGGACGGTGACGGGCAAACCTTCGCCGAGGTCCACGGGGTCGATGTGATCCACGTCGTCGAAGCTCGGGAAGCACACCCCGATCGTCCCGGTGCGACGCGCTGCCAGGCCCCGGGCGCTGCCACTGGGGACGTAGCCGAGGTCCCGGACGACGGCGCGCACACGGTCCCGGGTCGTCTCACGGACCGCCTCGGGGTTACGGAAGTACCTCGAGACCGTCGCGATAGAGACGCCGGCGCGCTCGGCGACGTCGTACACCGTGGGGACCTTGCCGGCCATCGGACCTCGTCGCCCCCTCTCCTCGTCGTGGACAGCGACTACTCCCGACGATAGCGCGGCGCGCGGCGCGCCCACCTGCGCCGGGAGCGGCCCGGGCGGCTGCCCCGGGAGCGGCCCGGGCGGCTGCGATCTCAAGCTCGCGCCGACTGACTAGACCCCACCACATGTCACTCGACGCCGAGGGCACCACCAAGACACCGCTACGCGCGCCACTCGCTGCGCCGTCGGACCTCCCAGAACGTCCGGGGACACCCATCGACCGCCAAACCTCGGCGACCGAACTCATCCGGTTCTTCGACACGCAGATCGAGCTGGACGTCGTCGTCGAGCTGCTCGTGCGCCGGACGGCGGCCCTGGCCGGTTGCCCCGTGGGGGTGCGCAGCGCGGACGGGACCACCTGGCCGAGCGGTCGGGCCTCCAGAAGCGATCCCCGAGGACACTCCCGTACGCGGCGGCTCGCGGGCGGCGCCGAGGTCTGGCTGGCTCGCGCGGGAACGGCCCGGCACTGCCTGACCCGCCCGGGACCGCCCAGGCGGCCGGCGCAAGCACCGCGCCGAAGGACCCTCCGGCACGAGACCACGCACCGACCTGACGACAGAAAGTTGGAATGAACCATGAGCGCCGACACCGGCATCAGTACCCGCCACCTCGTCGACCCCGAGGTGGCACCACTCCTCGACGTGTTCCCGCTTCTGAGCCTCTCGGCTGAGACACTCGAGCAGACCCGCGAGTTGATGGGTCAACCCGTAGAGGGGGCGCCTGACCCTGAGGAGCTCTT
>JAENWO010000432.1 GCA_016649925.1 Actinomycetales bacterium | reverse complement strand
GCGCCGGCGGCGGCCTCGGCGACGTCCTGGGCTCGGTCCTCGGCGACGGGGAGAGCGCGAAGGGCTCGGGGACGAGGTCCGTCGACGGCGGGCCCCTCTTCGGCGGCAAGACCCCGGGTCCGAGCTCGAACGCATCCAGCGTGCCGGCGTCCGGCTCCCTCGGTGGGATCGATATCGGCTCGATCCTCGGCGACCTGCTCGGCGGCGGCAAGCGGAAGACCCCGCGAGGGCGGCCCGCCCACCTCATCGGTGGCGGGCCGCCGCCGGCGTTCTGGGGGAGAATGGGGGTATGGACAAGGTGAAGAAGTCAGATCAGGAATGGCGCGCCGAGCTCAGCCCGAGCGAGTACGCGGTGCTGCGGCAGGCCGGGACCGAGCGCCCGGGCACGGGTGAGTTGTTGCACGAGGACCGCGTCGGGATCTACCGCTGCCGCGCCTGTGGTGGAGAGCTCTTCCGCAGCAGCACGAAGTTCGAGGCACACTGCGGCTGGCCGAGCTTCTACCAGCCGAAGGAGTCCGACGCCGTCGAGCTGGTTGAGGACCGTTCGTTCGGCAGCGTCCGCACCGAGGTCCGCTGCGCCCGCTGCGGCTCGCATCTGGGGCACGTCTTCGACGACGCGCCGCAGACGCCCACCGGGGACCGGTACTGCATGAACTCGGTCTCGCTCGCGTTCGAGCCCACCGACGCATGACGGCGGTGCGGGTCCTCTCCTTCAACATCCAGCGGGGACGATCCGCCACCGGGCAGAACACCACCGAGGCCGAGCTCGCCGCCGCCTTCGACGGCCTGGAGTCCGACGTCGTCGCGCTCCAGGAGGTGGACCGTGGGCAGCCGCGCAGCGGGGGCATCGACCAGGCGCGGGTCGTCGCCGAGGCGCTCGGGCTCCCGCACGTGCGCTTCGCCGCGACTCTCGAGGGTGATGTGCGCCGGGCGAAGACGTCCCCGGCCCGCTGGGGTGGTCATCCCGGTCCGGCCTACGGCCTCGCGATCGCCTCGCGCTACCCCATCACGGCATGGTTCGTGCGGCCCGTACCCCGCGTCCCGTTCCGGCTGCCCGCACTCTCCGGGCGTCGACTGGTGATGCGGGACGACGAGCCGCGTGGCGTGCTCGCTGCCGTCCTCCAGACGCCGTCCGGGCCGATGAGCATGTGCAGCGCCCACCTCTCGCTCCTCGGCCCGGTCGCCGCGGTGCAGCTGCCAATGGTGCTGCGCTCGATGGGGCGCCTGCCCGAGCCCGTGCTCGTGTGCGGCGACCTCAACCTCGAGGGGTGGGCGGTCCGCCGGCTCGCCCGTCGCCACTACTCCGCACCGGTGCTGACGTTCCCGGCCGATTCCCCGCGCCGCCAGATCGACCACGTACTGGTCCGCGGCGCACGCGTGACGGCCGCCTCCGTCGCCCACCGGCTGCCGATCTCCGACCACCGGGCGCTCGCCGTCACCGTCGAGGTCGGTGCTCCTTCCCGGGATCGCGTCCTCGGTTGAGCACCGCCGCCGTCATCCACCGGGTGCCGGCGCCCGCGCTCTTCGTGGTCGCCGGCGTCTGCCAGTACGTCGGTGCGGCCCTGGCCGTCGGGCTCTTCCCGCTCATGCCGCCGCATACGGTGGCTTGGCTCCGAGCGCTCGTGTGCGCCGTCGTCCTGCTCGCGCTCGTCCGACCCTGGCGGCAGCGGTGGACGCGCCCGATGCTGCGCGAGACCGCGCTCTTCGGCGTGGTCCTCGTCGCGATGAACATGCTGTTCTACGTCGCGATCGACTACCTCCCGCTCGGCGCGGCGGTCGCGGTGGAGTTCGCCGGCCCGGTGGCGGTGGCCGCGTGGGGCAGCCGCAGCGTGCGGGCACGCCTCTCGATCGGGCTGGCGGCGTTCGGCGTGCTGGCGATCAGCCTGGTGGGTCTGCGCTGGGACGCCGCCGGTCCCACCACGGGTCTCCTCCTCGGACTCGGCTGCGCGCTCGCGGCCGGCGCCGCCTGGGGCCTCTACATGGTGCTCGGCGGGCGGATCGTCGCCCAGCGGGATGGGCTCGCCTCCCTGGCGGTGGGCACCGCGATCGCCTCGCTCGCGTTCGCGCCGATCGGAGCGCCCTGGGCCGGCCCGGTGCTGAGCCTGCCCGTGCTGGGCGTCGCGGTCGCCGTCGGGGTGCTTTCCAGCGTGATCCCGTACGTGCTGGACCAGGTCACCCTCAAGCGGCTCGGCACGTCGACGTTTGCGTTGCTGAACGCGCTCCTGCCCGCTTCGGCCACCGTGATCGGGCTCATCGCGCTCGCCCAGCGGCCGAGCGCTGGAGAGTTGCTCGGGCTCGTCGCGATCAGCGCCGCCGTCGCCCTCTCCAGCTCCCGCCGCACCACGCCGCTTGCTCCTGACGCGGTCTGAGGCCCGGAACCCGCCGTTGAACACCGCGAGGTACGAGATGTTGGAAGTCGCTCAGCGCCTCGCGGGCGACGAGACGTGGTGATCGCCGGCGCCGCCTTCGGTCTCGCTTGTTTAGCCGCCGCCAAGTTCCCGGGTCAGCAGTAGCGCACCGACCGGTACGGTGCTCGTCTGCACCCGGCCGCCCACCGCACGGAAGTCGATTCGTCGAGCAGCTCGCCTGTCGTCAGGTGGGTTCCGGTGCAATGGATGTAACGGAACGGGTGTGGTGATCGTGTACACAGGTATGGATCCAGGCAAAGCGCTGTCGCTCGCGACACCACTCATGGCGAATGTGAGGACTGCAGACTTGACGGAGCATCCGAGAGACCGAAGCGTGGTTGGCTTCGAAGTGGATGAGGACCTGACCTTTGAGGAGTTCGCCCGCGTGCACGGGCCCACGCTCGTGAAGGTGGCGTGGGCCCTCACGCTCCAGAGGGACG
>JAENWO010000184.1 GCA_016649925.1 Actinomycetales bacterium | reverse complement strand
GGTCTACTTCAACCACCGCACCGGCAAGGCGGAGAAGTGCACGTTCTGCTTCCCGCGCATCGAGGTGGGCCTGCCCACGGTGTGCGCGGAGACGTGCGTGGGCCGGCTGCGCTACATCGGCCTCGTGCTCTACGACGCGGACAAGGTGCTGGACGCGGCGTCGGTGACGGACGAGCGCGACCTGCTCCGGTCGCAGCGGGACGTCTTCCTCGACCCGTTCGACCCGGAGGTGATCCGCGCCGCGGAGGCCGGCGGCATCTCGCACGACTGGGTCCTCGCCGCGCAGCGCTCCCCCATCTGGGCGCTCATCAAGACGTTCGAGGTGGCGCTGCCGCTTCACCCGGAGTACCGCACGATGCCGATGGTCTGGTACATCCCGCCGCTCTCACCGGTGGTGGACGTCGTGGCCGAGACCGGTGAGGACGCCGAGGACACCGGCAACCTGTTCGCCGCGATCGACACGTTGCGTATCCCCGTGGAATACCTGGCCGAGCTGTTCACCGCCGGTGACCCGGTGCCGGTGACGAACGTGCTCAAGCGTCTCGCCGCGATGCGCTCATACATGCGCGACATCGCCATGGATCGGGAGGCGAACGACGCGATCCCGGAGTCGGTCGGCATGACGCCGGGTGACATGCGCGCCATGTACCGCCTGCTCGCGCTGGCGAAGTACGACGAGCGCTACGTCATCCCCCCGGCGCACGCCGAGCAGGCGCACGGCTTGGAGGAGCTTGCCACCGAGTGCTCCCTGGACTACGACGGCGGACCCGGCATGGGCGGGTCCGGACCGTTCGGTGAGGGCTCCGGTACGCAGACCCCGTTGGCCGTGGAGAACTTCGCGGCCCTGCAGAACCGGCAGACCTCCGACTTCGGCACGGACCCCTCCGACAAGGCAGCCCGCGTCAACCTGCTGAACTGGGACGGCAAGGGCAAGCCGGGCGGACTGTTCCCGCGTCGCAGCGACGGCGACGAGTCCGGCGGCGGGTCGTGAGGACGCTGCTGACCGGGTGGCGGTCCAGGCAGCGGGACGAGGCCACCGAGCAGGCCCTCGTGTACCGCCTCGCGGCCCTCCTTCTGGACTACCCGGACGAGGCGATGCTGGCGGGCCTGGGAGATCTCCGGGCCGGCGTCGAGGTGCTCGAGGACCCGGCGCGATCTCACCTGCGCCCGGTCGTGGAGTTCCTGGCCGACACCGACCCGCAGATCCTCGCCACGCAGTACGTGGACACCTTCGACCTGAAGAAGCAGTGCGCGCTCTACCTGACTTACTACTCCTACGGTGACACCCGCAAGCGCGGCATGGCCCTGCTGGACTTCAAGTCTGCCTACCGGCAGTCCGGGCTCGAGCTCGCCGTCAACGAGCTCCCGGACCACCTCGGCGTGGTCCTGGAGTTCGCCGCGACGCAAGACCTGGCCTGGGGCCGGGAGCTGCTGACGAAGCACCGCGCCGGGCTGGAGATCCTCCGCCTGGCGCTGCGCGACACCGGGTCGCCCTACGCCGGGGTCCTCGCGGCGGTCTGCTCCACCCTGCCGCACCTCGCGGGCGAGGAGCATGCGGCGATCGCCCGGCTGGTCGCGGAGGGGCCGCCCGGGGAAGAGGTCGGCCTCGAGCCCTTCGGTCCGCCCGAGTCGATGGGAGAACGACGATGAGTGTGCTGCTCTGGGTGATCGTGCCCTACGTCACCCTGGCGATCTTCATCGTCGGGCACTACTGGCGCTACCGCTACGACCAGTTCGGGTGGACCACGCGGTCCTCCCAGCTCTACGAGGACCGGCTGCTGCGCTGGGGCAGCCCGCTGTTCCACTTCGGCATCCTGTTCGTGTTCGTGGGTCACGTGATGGGCCTGGTCGTCCCGAAGGCCTGGACCGACGCGCTCGGCGTGTCCGAGGGGCTCTACCACTTCCTCGCGCTCAGCGTCGGCGCCGTGGCGGGCTTCTCCACGCTCGTCGGCCTGGCGCTGCTGATCTACCGCCGGCGGACCGTCGGCCCGGTCTTCAGTGCCACCACGAAGATGGACAAGGCGATGTATCTGATGCTCGCCCTGGTCATCCTGCTCGGGATGTGGAACACGGTCGCCGGCTCGGTGCCCAACCTCAGCGGCGACTACAACTACCGCACCGGTGTCTCCGAGTGGTGGCGCAGCGTCTTCTACTTCAACCCCAAGCCCGAGCTGATGGCGGCGGCCCCGATCGGGTTCCAGCTGCACGCGTTGGTCGCGATGGGTCTGTTCGCGCTATGGCCGTTCACCCGGCTGGTGCACGTCTTCAGCGCCCCGGTGTTCTACCTGTGGCGCCCGTACGTGGTGTACCGCTCGCGCAGCGACCGCCTGGGCTCCCGCGCCGCGCCGCCCGGCTGGGACCGGATGGAGACGCCCCGGCGTTGAGATCCGGCGAGTCGGCCTTCGGCGCCCGCCCGCAACCCGTGACGGCGGGCCCGACGTTCCGGGAACCGGGCGAACGTCGGCGCACGAAAGTGAAGAGGTCGAGGACCTGACGGACCCGGCGGCTCAGATTCCCTGGGCCGGCGAGCCCGGAGGCGACGAGCAGGACTTCGGCTAGGGAGCCGTGCCGGCGACTCGGCCGGACGGATCGTCGTTCCGAAGCCGTCGAGGGCCGCCCTCGGGCTCGTTGCGGGGTCGACCGTGGACATCTCCCGCTACGGTGCCGGGCTGCAGCTGGTCCCGACCGGGCGGACGGCTCGGCTGGTCCACGAGTCCGGGCTGCTGGTCGCCACCGGCGACACGCCGATCGACGACGACGCGGTCTTCGGAGATGTCCGGACGCATCCCCGAGGTGCTCAGCCGGCTCGCGATCGCCGGCGGCGCGGTGCATGACGCGCTCGTGGCGCTCGCGGTCCGGGAGAACGGCGCGGATCCGGCCGCTCGTGACGTCCGCGCCAAGGCCACCTACGAGGCCGTTGGCGGACGCGTCGTGATCGCCGGATGATCGACGGGAGCTGGACGCCGTCGTCCCGCCCGTCGCGCCGCGATTCCACCGAGGGCATGCGCGGGCGTCGGTAGGGTGCCGTCCGCGGCACGCGTGCCATAAGATGTTGGTGCGTTCGTCGCACGCGCGGAACGGCCTCGACGGTTCATCTGTACCTCGCCTCGGCTGCTCAGCCCCGCAGTCATCGACGCGCGCATCTCGAGCGCCGGCACTCGCTGGGGCCTCGACTGCTCAGGAGGAGCATGCCGCACGCCGGCCAACGCCGTACTTCGGGTCGCTCAAGCACCCGGAACCCTTCGTCGCGCCACGACGACGAGGCCCCGATCATCCCGATCCTCGCCCGGAAGGTGCGCGAGGTCGAGGCCAAGTCGCAGAACGGCAAGGTCGGGCCGACCAACCGGACCAAGTTCCAGGTGATCGCGTTCCTCGTCCGCGAGGAGCGCGCGAAGATCAAGGCGGAATCCTCGCTCAGCAACGCGAGCCGGGCCGAGCTGCTCAAGCGGCTCGACGGCGTGGCCACGATCCTGGCGCGGACCGCCGCCCGCGACACGTCGCTGATCACGCTCCTCGACGCGGACGCCACCCCCGGTCCGGTCGCTCAGCGGATGCGCCGGGACTGGCTCCTCGAGTCCGGTGCGGAGCTCAGCCCTGAGCAGCTCGTCATCACGCCACCGGCTCCGGCCGCTGCGCCCGTCGTCCCGCCCGCACTGGCCGAGAAGCAGGTCCTGCCGCCGTCGGTGACGTCACGGCTGCGTGCCAACCCGTTCCTCGCGCCGGACCTGGACCAACCCCAGCAGTCGGCGTTCGTCGCCGGCCACCTCACGAACTGGGAGCTGATGGGCCCTCTCTACCGGGCGTTCGAGCAGGGTTCGGGCGGCGGCGTGGCCTCCATGGACCTGCCCGAGGCTCCGAGGTTCGACTGGTTCTCGCCCAACGGCCTGGAGGTGATGCGGCACCAGGCCCGGTTCCTCGAGGGCGTCAGGGCCGGTCACCGCACGTTCCTGCTCGCCGACGAGCCGGGCCTGGGCAAAACTGCCCAGTCCGTGATCGCGGCCTCGGTCGCCGACGCCTATCCGATGCTGGCCGTCGTGCCGAACGTCGTGAAGATCAACTGGGCGCGCGAGGTCGAACGCTGGACACCGCAGCGTCGCGCCACCGTGATCTACGGCGACGGCCGGGACATCGACGCGTTCGCCGACGTCTTCGTCGTGAACTACGAAGTCCTCGACCGCCACCTCTCGTGGCTCTCCACCCTCGGGTTCCGCTCGATGGTGGTGGACGAGGCCCACTTCATCAAGAACCTCAGCTCGCAGCGCTCGCAGCACGTGCTGGCGCTGTCCCAGCGGATCCGCGAGAACGCCCCCGGCGGCAACCCGCTGCTGATGGCGCTGACGGGGACGCCCCTGATCAACGACGTCGAGGACTTCAACGCCATCTGGCAGTTCCTCGGCTGGGTGAGCGGCGACAAGCCGTCCCCGGAGCTGATGAGGAAGCTCGAGGCGACCGGGCTGACCCCGGCGGACCGGGCCTTCTACCCCCAGGCACGGTCCGCGGTCATCGACATGGGCATCGTGCGGCGCAGGAAGGTCGACGTCGCGAAGGACCTCCCGGCCAAGCGCGTCGCCGACCTGCCGGTGGAGCTCGACGACGACTTCGGGCGCTCCATCCGGGAGGCCGAGCGGCTCCTCGGTCAGCGCCTGCTCGTCAAGTACCTGCGGGTGATGGAGGCGAGGGGCGCGCGCCCCTCGCCGCACGCAGAGCCCGACGTCGACGTGATGCGTCAGGTTGCCCAGGGCGAGCTCGAGGGAGCCAAGGCTGCCGGCGGTGCCGAGAACGTGTTCACCATGGTGCGCAAGATCGGTCAGGCGAAGGCGTCACTGGCCTCCGACTACACCGCCCAGCTGGTGCGTTCGGTGGGCAAGGTCGTGTTCTTCGCCAAGCACATCGACGTGATGGACGCGGCGGAGCAGGCGTTCGCCGCACGCGGGCTTCGGACCGTGTCGATCCGCGGGGACCAGACGGCACGCGTCCGTCAACAAGCCATCGACGCCTTCAACACCGACCAGGGCGTGGCGGTCGCCGTCTGCTCGCTCACCGCAGCCGGTGTGGGCCTCAACCTGCAGGCGGCGTCGAACGTCGTGCTGGCCGAGCTGTCGTGGACGGCCGCGGAGCAGACGCAGGCGATCGACCGGGTGCACCGCATCGGGCAGGACGAACCGGTCACCGCCTGGCGCATCATCGCGGCGCGCACGATCGACACCAAGATCGCCGAGCTGATCGACTCGAAGGAGGGGCTCGCCGCCCGCGCCCTCGACGGCAGCGATCAGGAGGCCACCTCGAGCGACTCGGTCCAGCTCAACGCCCTCATCCACCTGCTGCGCGAGGCCCTCGGGGCGTAGCCACCGCGCATCCAGCTGCCGACCATGTCCCGGCGGTCACCGCCGGGGCACCGTCTTCCCCGCCGGCGGTGACCGCCGTCAGATGGAGGCCTAGAGTCGGGTGATGAGCACCCCGGCGACATCCGTTCGCGCCACGACCCGAGGCCCGGCCGGCCTCTCGGGAGTGCTCG
>JAENWO010000001.1 GCA_016649925.1 Actinomycetales bacterium | reverse complement strand
TACCGGGCTCGCTTCGCCGCCTTGCGTACCTCATGGAGCTCGACACCGTCGGCGCCGGGCGCACCATCGACATTCCTGGCCACTTGGGCCACTGGGCCTGCCAGCGCCACCCGGGCCGCCCGGGCCGCCCGGGCCGCCCGCTCCGCGACGGCGGCCGCGAAGGCGTCACCCCGGTGGGCGTAGGAACGGAACTGGTCCATCGACGCGCAGGCAGGGGCGAGCAGCACGGTGTCACCCGGACGGGCGTACGTGGCTGCGGCGTCGACGGCGTTCCTCATCACGTCCCCAGTGTCGCCAGCGCCCACGACGACTCTCGGGACCTCGGGCGCGTGTCGCTCAAGTGCGTCCACGATCGGCTCCGGGTCGACGCCGATCACGACGACGGCGCGCAGCCGGTCACGACGACGGCGCACCAGGTCGTCGAACCGAGCACCCTTGGCCAGCCCGCCGGCGACCCAGACCGCGCGCCCGGCGTCGACCGAGGCGAGCGACGCGGACGCCGCATGCGCGTTCGTGGCCTTCGAGTCGTCGACCCAGGCGACGCCGTCGATCGTGGCGACCAGCTCGATGCGGTGACCGCCGCCGGTGTAGGACCGCAGGCCGCGGGCGACGGCGTCCGGCTCGACGCCGTAGCTGCGCGCGAGCGCCGCGGCGGCGAGGGCGTTGGCGACGATATGCGCGGGCAGCGGGCCCCGGGCCAGGTGCGCGAGGTCGGCGAGGGAGGCGAGCGGCTCGGCGTGGGTGTGCCGGTCCGGGATGAACGCGCGGTCGAGGAGGCTGTCCTCGACGACGCCCACCTGCCCGACGGCAGGCGCCCCCACCGTGAACCCGACGGCGAGGGCGCCCTCGAGGACCTCCGCCTCGGCCACCATGTCGCGGGTGGCGCGGTCCGCCACGGAGTAGACACAGGCCCGCCGCGTGCGGGCGTAGACGCGCGCCTTGTCGCGGGTGTACGCCTCGAAGGAGCCGTGCCAGTCGATGTGGTCTTCCGCGATGTTCAGGCAGGCGCTCGCCACCGGGGAGACCGAGTGCGTGAAGTGCAGCTGGAAGCTGGACAGCTCCACCGCGAGCGCGTCCAGGCGCGGCCAGCCGCAGCGTGCGTTCAGCACGGTCGCGGCGATCGGCGTCCCGACATTGCCCACGGCCGGGGCCCTCAGGCCTCCCGCGGCCAGGATCGAGGCGAGCATCCCCACGGTCGTGGTCTTGCCGTTCGTCCCGGTCAGGGTGAGCCAGGAAACCTCGGGCCGGCAGATCCGCCAGGCGAGCTCCACCTCGCTCCACACCTCGGCGCCCTCGGCGAGAGCACGCTCGAGCAGTGGGGTGGTGGGCCGCAGCCCCGGAGAGGTCACGACGATCGCCGGGTCGGTGGCGCAGGCGCGCTCGGCGAGCTCCTCCGGGTCGGCGCTGGCGATCAGCTGCACGCCCCGCGGCACGGTGACCCGCTCGGTGGCCCCAGGATCGGCGTCCGCGCCCACCACGTGGGCCCCGAGCTCGTGGAGCACCTCGATCGCGGAGAGGCCGGACGTGCCGAGGCCGGCGACGAGGACCCTGACGCCCTTGAGGCTGTCGATGTCCTGGGTGTCGTCCATCGCTAGCCGACGATCCACTCGGCGTAGAAGATGGCGAGCCCGACGGACACGAACAGGGCGGCGATGATCCAGAACCGGATGACGATCGTGACCTCGCCCCAACCCATCAGCTCGAAGTGGTGGTGCAGCGGCGCCATCTTGAACACCCGTCTCCCGGTCATCTTGAAGAAGCCGATCTGGATGACGTCGGAGAGCACGATGATGACGAAGAGTCCACCGATGATCGCGGCGAGGACCTCGGTGCGCGTCAGGATGGACAGGCCGGCGAGCGCACCACCGAGGGCGAGCGAGCCCGTGTCCCCCATGAAGATCTTCGCCGGGGAGGCGTTCCACCACAGGAAGCCGAAGCACGCACCCACGATCGCGGCCGCGACGATCGAGAGGTCACGCGGGTCTCGCACCTCGTAGCAGCTCGGTCCGGCGGTGGAGAGGATCTGGCACCACTGGTTCGTCTGCCACAGCGTGAGGATGACGTAGGCACCGAATACGAGCATGCTCACACCGGTGGCGAGACCGTCGAGGCCGTCGGTGAGGTTCACCGCGTTCGACCACGCCGTGATGAGGAAGTTCGACCAGATCACGAACAGCAGCAGCCCGAGGGTGGTGCCGGCGAACGCCAGGTCGATCCCGATGTCGCGGGAGAAGGAGATCTCGGTGCTGGCCGGCGTGCGGTACCCCGCGGACGGGAACTGCAGGGCACCGACCGAGAAGACGATGCCGATCGCGCCCTGGCCGATCATCTTCCACTTCGGGCTCAGCCCGAGGGAGCGCTGCCGGCTGATCTTGATGTAGTCGTCGAGGAAGCCGATCACGCCGAGACCGACCATCAGGAACAGCAGCAGCAGGCCGGAGGCGTTCGGCAGTCGACCGGCGAAGATGTTTGCGCCGGTGTACCCGATGAGCGTGGCCCCGATGATGACCACACCGCCCATGGTGGGCGTACCGCGCTTGGTGAAATGCGCCGTCGGACCGTCCTGACGGATGAACTGACCGTAGTTGCGGTGCACGAGGAACCGGATGAACAGCGGCGTGCCGAACAGGGACACGGCCAGCGCGGTCGCGCCGGAGACGAGGACGGCGATCACGTGGCCTGCCCCAGGGTGGTGAGCTGGTCACCGAGCCGGGCCAGACCGGCCCCCTTCGAGGACTTCACAAGCACGACGTCGCCCGGCCGGAGCTCGGTGCGCAACAGCTCCCAGGCGTCCTCGATCGTCTCGACGAACGTGGACACCTCCCCCTGGGCGCCCTCCCGCCGGGCGCCGGTGTGGATCGGGTAGGCGCCCGCGCCGACGACGACGAGCCTGGCGATGTCGAGCCGGACCACGAGGCGGCCGATCGCGTCGTGCTCGGTGCCGGAGGCCTCCCCGAGCTCGAGCATCTCGCCGAGCACCGCGACGCTGCGCCGGTCCCGGCCGGTCATCACCGCGAGGGCCTCCAGGGCTGCGCGGGTGGAGTCGGGGTTGGCGTTGTAGGCGTCGTCGATCACGCGGACACCGCCGGGCGTGTCGACCACGTGCATCCGGTGGGCGCTGAGCGCCGCGGCGGTGGCGAGCGTGCGCGCGACCTCCGCCAGCGGCCGGCCGAGCTCGACGGCGACGGCGACGGCGGCGAGCGCATTGGCCACGTGGTGCTCGCCGAACAGCGCGAGGGTGACGTCGGCGCGCGCACCGGAATGGAGGAGCGTGAAGCTCGCGTGACCCTCGGCATCCGTGCTGACCCCCACGGCACGCACGTCCGCGTCCGGGTTCTTCCCGAACGTGACGACCCGCTCACCGGCCGCCAGGGGCGCCATCGCTGCAACCCGGGCGTCGTCGGCGTTCAGGACGGCCAACCCGTGCTGGCGCAGACCCTGGACGAGCTCGGCCTTGGCGGCCGCGATGGCGTCCACGCTCCCGAAGCGACCCAGGTGGGCCGAGCCCACCGCCAGGACGACGGCGACGTCCGGCGGGGCGATCGCGGTCAGGTAGGTGATGTTGCCAGGGGCGTCCGCACCCATCTCGAGGACGAGCACGCGGGTCGAGCGGTCCGCGCGCAGCACCGTCAGGGGCAGCCCGATCTCGTTGTTGAAGGACCCGACGGGCGCGATGACGCCACCGAGCGGGGTGAGCAGCTGCGCGAGGAGGTCCTTCGTGCTGGTCTTGCCGACCGACCCGGTGATCGCGACCACCCGCACGTCGGCGGCGAGGCGGAGCCGGCTCAGGACGTGGCGGGCGAGGTCGCCGAGCGCGCGTTGCACGTCGGGCACCTGCACGAGCGGCGTCGCGACACCCGGCACGGGGCGGGCGACGAGGGCGCTCGCGGCGCCACGTGCGATCGCGGTGGCGACGTAGTCGTGCCCGTCCACGTGTTCCCCGGGCAGCGCGACGAAGAGCGAGCCCTCCTCCGCCTCCCGGGAGTCGATGACCACCCCGCCGGTGACGGACGTGGAGGCTGCGGCGTCGGCGGGTGCGCCGTCGGCGGGTGCGCCGTCGGCGGGTGCGCCGTCGGGACCGATGACCACCCCGCCGGTGGCGTCGGCGATCTCGGCCAGGCGCATCCGGATCATCCGTCCACGCCGACGGTGCGCGTGCGCTGGCTCATCGCGGCGCGCACCTCCTCACGATCATCGAGGTGGTGGTTCACCCCGGCGATCTCCTGCCACGTCTCGTGTCCGCGGCCGGCTACGAGCACCGTATCGGCCGGCCCGGCGAAACTGACGGCGCGGCGGATCGCGGCCTGTCGCGGCGACACGTCGAACAGGTCGACGGTGCGACCCGCGCGTTGAGCCCGGCCGAGGGCGCCCAGCGCGCCGGACATCACCTCCGCGCGGATCGTGGCGGGGTCCTCGTCGTGCGGGTCGTCGTCGGTGATGACGACGACGTCCGCGCCCTCCACGGCCACGCGGCCCATCGCCTCCCGCTTGCCGCGGTCGCGCTCGCCGGTGGCCCCGAACACGACGAACAGGCGGCCCTTCGTCCAGGGACGCAGCGCCGCGAGCGCGAGCTCGAGGGCCTCGGCGTTGTGGGCGAAGTCCACGAGGCAGCGCGGTGCGGGCGCCACCAGCTCCATCCGACCGGGCACGACCGGCCGCAGCCCGTCACCGAGCTCCCGGCGCAGGACGGGCAGCTCGGCGCCGGCCTCGATCGCCATCACGAGGGCGAGCGCCGCGTTCGCGACGTTGAAGTGGCCCGGGAGCCAGATCGTGGTGGAGAGGCTGCGGCCGTCGCGGTGCGTGATCGTGAAGTCGGTGTGGTCCCCCCGGGTGCCGGTGGTGCTCACCTGCCAGTCCGCGTCCGGGCCACGCAGGTGGGTGCCGAGCGTGACGACGTCGATGGTCGCCTCACGGGCGAGCAGTTGACCCCAGGCGTCGTCCACCACGACGACGCCACGGCGCGCCCACCGGGGCGTGAACAGCTGCGCCTTCGTCGCGAAGTAGTCCTCGAGGGTGCCGTGGAAGTCGAGGTGGTCCTGCGTCAGGTTCGTGAACGCCACCAGGTCGAAGACGATGCCGTCGACGCGGTGCAGGGCGAGCGCGTGGGAGGAGACCTCCATCACCAGGTCACGCACGCCGCTTAGAACCATCCGGGCGAGGAGCGCGTGCAGCTCGGGAGCCTCGGGGGTGGTCAGGTGCGCCGGCGAGCGGTGGTCACCGACCTTGAGCTCGACCGTGCCGATCATGCCGGTGGTGGACCCGAGTGCCGCGAGCGCGTACTCAAGCAGGTACGACGTCGTGGTCTTGCCGTTGGTCCCGGTGATGCCGAACGTGCGCAGCCGCGTGGCCGGCGCGTCCTGCACCCAGGCGGCGAGGTTGCCGAGAAGTCCGCGCGGATCCTCGCTGACCAGGATCGGGACGCTCACCGGTCCGACGAGCTCGACGCCGTCGGGATCGGTGAGGACCGCGACGGCACCGGCGTCCACGGCGGCCCGGGCGAATGCGGCGCCGTGTGCCTTCGCACCGGGAAGGGCGGCGAAGACCTCACCGGTCGCGATCGTGCGGTTGTCGAGCGAGAGTCCGGCGACCGCCGCACCGAGGTCCTGCGACCCCGTGGGCGAGACGGCGAGACCGAACGTGCCGGCGAGCTCGGACAGCAGGTGCCCCCGGCCGCGGGCGGGCGACGCCGATTCACCAGAGGTGCTCATACGGGGAATCTACCGGTCAGGGGGCGTCGGGAGTGAGGGGGTACGGCGTCGCCGGCTCCGAGCTCGGGGGTACCCCCAGGGACTGCAGCGCGAACGCCGCCACGTCGTGGAAGACCGGGGCGGCGATCCTGCCACCGTAGATGCCGCTGGAGGGACGGTAGATGACCACGCCGACAGCGATCTCGGGATCGTCCGCGGGGGCGATGCCGACGAAGGACGCCGCCACGTCGGTGATGCCCCCGGCGCCGTCGGGGATCTGCGCCGTGCCGGTCTTGCCGGCGATCCGGTAGCCCTCGATCGCGGCCTGGGTGCCGGTACCGCCGTCGTCGACGACGCTCTCGAGCATGTTGATCATCTCCTGCGAGCTCTCCGGGGAGACCACCTGGGTGGGCTCGGCCGGCACGAGCGCCTGGTACACCCCGTCAGCACAGGTGTAACCGTCCACGATGCGCGGGTCCAGGTGCATGCCCTGGTTCGCGACGGTGGCGAACACGGCGGTGTTCTGCACGAGCGTGACGGACAGGCCCTGACCGAACATCGTCGTGTACTGCTGCCGGCCGTCCCACTGGTCGTAGGGGGTGAGCAGCCCGGCGGACTCACCCGGAAGGCCGAGCTCAGTCCTCGCGCCCCAGCCGAACTGGCGCATGTACTGGTAGCGCGTCTCGTTCGTCATCAGGGAGCCGATGTTCACCGTTCCGGTGTTCGACGACTCGGCGAGGACCCCGGTGGTGGTGAGGACCTGGTCCGGGTGCGGCGTGTGGTCGGTGATGACCTGGCCGTTCGCGGTGGTGAGGCGGTACGGGTCCTCGATCGGGGAGGTCGGCGTGACGACGCCCTCCTCGAGTGCGGAGAGCACGGTCAGCACCTTGCCGCTCGAACCCGGGTCGTAGACGCCCTGGACGGACCGGGCGCCGCGGTCGTTCTCGTCCGAGGCGAGCGGGTTGTTGGGGTTGACGGACTCGGAGTCGGCGAGGGCCAGGATGCGGCCGGTCTTGACCTCCCAGACGACGACGGCGCCCCATTCCGCGCCGAATCGGGAGACGGAGTCGTCGAGCACGCTCTGGGTGCGCCACTGCAGGTCGGAGTCGATCGTCGTGTGCACGGTGCAGCCGGCCTGGGCCGCGACCGTGGACTGCTGCCCGGTCGGGATCACCTGCCCGGCGGCGCCGATCTCGACGGTGGTCTCGCCGTCCGTGCCGACGAGGCGGTCCTGGAGCGTGTACTCCAGGCCGGCGGCTCCGGCGCCGTCGGCGTTCACCCAACCGAGGACGTTCCCCGCGGTGTTGCCGTTCGGGTACACCCGCGCGCCGATGCGCTCGGAGGTGACGCCGTTGACACGCAGCGCCGCGATCGCCTGCCACACCTCGGGCGAGACGCCCTTGGTGAGGAGGAAGTAGCCGTCGTCGCCCACCAGCTGCGCGCCGAGCTCGTTCGGTGCGGCGTCCAGGACCGGTGCGAGCACCTCGGCCGCGGCGGCCGCACCCCAGCCGACCACCGTGCTGTTCTCGTCGTAGAGCCGGAAGTCGGGGATCTGGCGCAGGTCCACCCGGACGTCATACGTCTCCACCGTGGTGGCGAGCACGACGCCGTCGGCATCGAGGATCTCTCCGCGCGGTGCGACCAGCTCGATCGTGTCGGTCCGCTCGGCACGGGCCACCTGGGCGAGGGCCGGTCCGATGATCGCCTGGACGTAGACCAAGCGGCCCGCGAACACCAGGATGACGATCAGCAGGGTCGCCAGCAGCACGCTCTGACGGCGTTCGGGGCGACCGACGGCGGTGAACGGGTGGGTACGCGACATGCTCCTGCCTCTCACTCCCCACCGATGAGGCCCGCAACGGGCCCCGCGATCGAACCGTCCGACAACCGGATGTAGCTCAAGCCTTCCGCAGGAACCATGCCGATGGCGGTAGCGCGCGCGGCGAGTTGCGGAGCGGAGGAGAGCTGGTCCGCCTGGGCAGCGAGCACCTGCTCCGACTCGGACAGGCGGGCGAGGCTGATCTCGGCGTCATGGAGCTCGTACGCCGTGGCTGCCATCGAGGTGTTGAGCATGAGCGCGCCGAGGAGCGCGCCGCCGAGGATGGACAGGCAGAGCAGGACGAACGGCAGATGTGTGCGTACCGGGGCGGGCGCCCGCACTATCCGCAGGCGCGGGCGCCAGCTCGGTGTGGCGGTGGGCCGGATCTGTGGGGCGCGGGCGGGCACGGCACTCATCAGGAGGACTCCGGGCGGTGGTGGTGGGTCGGTCGTAGGCGTTCGGCGGCCCGCAGCCGGACGGAGGCGGAGCGGGGGTTCCTGGCCCGCTCCGCCTCGTCCGCGTCCTCGGCGCCGCGGGTGAGCAGACGCAGGTAGGGCTGGTGCTCTGGGAGCTCGACGGGCAGGCCCGCCGGCGTGGTCGAGACGGAACCGGCGGCGAGGGCGCGCTTGACGATCCGGTCCTCGAGCGACTGATAGGACATCACGACGATCCGCCCGCCCACGGCGAGGGCGTCGATCCCGGCGGGGATCGCCCGCTCGAGGACCTCGAGCTCGGCGTTGACGGCCACGCGGAGCGCCTGGAACGTGCGCTTGGCCGGGTTGCCACCCTTCCGCCGGGCCGCGGCCGGGATGTTCTCGCGCACGATCTCGACGAGCTGCCCGCTGCGTCGGACCGGGTCGGTGCCGCGGCGGGCGACGATCGCGGCCGCGATGCGCGGGGCGAACTTCTCCTCCCCGAAGCGGTAGAGGATCCGGCGGAGCTCCGCCTCGGACTCCTCGGCGAGCAGCTCCGCTGCGGTGCGGCCCCGGGTCTGGTCCATCCGCATGTCCAGCGGCGCGTCCTGGGAGTACGCGAACCCGCGCTCGGCCTCGTCGAGCTGGAGCGAGGAGACGCCGAGGTCGAAGAGGATGCCCTGGGCCGACCCGGTCGGCGTGTGCTCGACGAGGACGTCACCGATCTCGTCGTACACCGCGTGGATCGCGGTGAACCGGTCACCGAACCGGGCAAGCCGGCGGCGGGCCAGCTCGAGTGCCGCAGGGTCGCGGTCGATGCCGATCACCGTCGCCCCGGGGCAGGCAGTCAGCACGAGCTCGCTGTGGCCACCGAGGCCGAGCGTGGCGTCCACGCACACCGCGCCCGCGTCGCGCAGTGCCGGGGCCAGGAGCTCCAGGCACCGGTCGGCGAGCACCGGGATGTGCACTCCGCCGGTGTCGATCTGGCTCATGAGCCTTCCTGGTGGCGCTGTTCGTGGCGCTGTTCGTGGTGCTGGACGGTGCGGTCGGGACGGGTGGAGCGAAGTGGAGCGAGTGGTGAGTGGTTGGTCGGGTGGCCCTCCGCCGCCCGACCAGGACTCCCCCCGCCTGCTCTGGCGCCGGGGAAGTGCGTCAGAGTCGCGGTGAGAGACCTCGCGGGGCGGTTAGGCGTCCTCCTACAGACCCGGCACCACCTCCTCGGTGATCTCGGCATAGGCCTGCTCCTGGTCCGCGAGGTAGTCCTCCCAGGCCGCAGCGGCCCAGATCTCGATCTTCGAGCCGGACCCGATGACGGCCAGGTCACGCTCCAGACCGGCGTACTTGCGCAGGATCGCGGGAATCGTGACGCGTCCCTGCCGGTCCGGGACCTCATCGGTGGCGCCGGAGAGGAACACGCGCATGTAGTCACGCGCCTGCTTGGACGTCAGGGGTGCCTGCCGCAGCTGGGCGTGAATGTTCTCGAACTCGTCGCGGGCGAAGGCGTAGAGGCAGTGCTCCTGGCCGCGGGTGATGACGATGCCGCCGGCCATCTCGTCGCGGAACTTGGCGGGAAGGATCAGGCGGCCCTTGTCGTCCAGCC
This sequence comes from Actinomycetales bacterium, assembly GCA_016649925.1. GTDB lineage: Bacteria > Actinomycetota > Actinomycetes > Actinomycetales > Beutenbergiaceae > JAENWO01. Next base: position 19,713 of record JAENWO010000001.1, on the reverse strand, counting down.
GCGGCTCGTACGTGCCCAGAAACATGACCCACCCCCTTCCCTTCCACCGGATGGCCCCACATTACTCCACTTTGCTCCACCGTCAAGGCAACGCGCCCCTGTTTCGGCCGAATCGGGACCACAGAACCGCAGGTCAGTGCGGGTGGAGGGAAATGGAGCAGAAGACGCCCCCGCGGGCCGTACCTGATCACCAGGGTTGCCCTGAGCCGTAGTCTCGTCACATGACGCAGGCGAAGCAGCCGACGCTCGACCTCACGGCCACGATGGCCTCGATCGAGCGCCTCCAGGCCAGTCTGCGGTCCGTGGTGCACGGGCGCGACGACGTGGTCCGGATCACCGTGGCGGTGTTCCTGGCGCAGGGCCACCTGCTGCTCGAGGACGTACCCGGCGTCGGCAAGACCACGCTCGCCAAGACTCTCGCCGCATCCGTGGAGGGCACCGTTGGACGCATCCAGTTCACCCCGGACCTGCTCCCCAGCGACCTCACCGGCGTGACGATCTACCGGCCGGAGTCGGGTGGGTTCGAGTTCCATCCCGGCCCGCTCTTCGCGACGATCGTGATCGGCGACGAGATCAACCGCGCCTCACCGAAGACGCAGTCCGCGCTCCTGGAGTGCATGCAGGAACGGCAGGTGACGGTCGACGGCGTCTCCCATCCGCTCCCCCACCCGTTCATGGTCATCGCGACCCAGAACCCGGTGGAGATGGAGGGTACGTACCCCCTGCCGGAGGCCCAGCGCGACCGCTTCATGGCCCAGGTGAGCATCGGCTATCCCCCGCCCCACGCAGAGCTCGAGCTGCTGGCCTCCGGCGGCTCGATCGACCCGTTGTCCGAGGTGGAGCCGGTGGTGACCGTGCGGGAGGCCGAGCAGATCCTCGCCGACGTCCGTGAGGTGTTCGTCTCCGACGCGGTGCTGCGCTACGTGCTGGCCCTCGTCCGTGCCACCCGCGCTCATCCGCACATCGAGCTCGGCGCCTCACCCCGGGCCGGCCTCCACCTCGTGGCCCTGTCGCGGGCGCTCGCCGCCCTGTCCGGGCGCGACTTCGTCCTCCCGGACGACATCCAGGAGCTCGCTGAGCCCGTCCTCGCGCACCGGCTCGCGCTCACCCGGTCCGCCCGCTCCGGGCACGCCGACGCACGCGAGCTCCTCGCTGAGATCCTCCGGGCCGTGCCGGTCCCCGCGTGAGGTGCGTGAGATCGTGCGCCTGACCACGCGTGGCCTCGGCCTCCTCGTGGCGGGCGCGTCGTTGGCCCTCCTGGCGACATCCCTGCAGTCCCCGGCCGCGGCACGTCTGGCCGCACTCGTCCTCGCGATCCCGGCGGTGAGCGCGCTCTGGGCCCTGTGGTCGCGGGGGGTCTCCCGCCGGGTGGGCGTGGTGCGGACCATCACGCCGCCGCAGCTGGCGGTGGGCCAGAGCGCCACCGTGCGGCTACGGCTGACGGTGCGTGCCCTCGCGCCCTGGACCGTCATCCGGGAGCGGGTGCCCGCGCCGCTGCGACGCAGCGGTGGCGGTTCCGCGGGGTACGTGATCAGCCCGGACCGCCGGGGCGTGTTCCTGCTGGGCCCCGCCTCGGTGCACCGGTCGGACCCGATGAACCTCGTCCGGTGGCGGGTGACGAGCGCCGGCACGCAGGAGCTGGCCGTCTGGCCACGCACCGAGGATGTCCCGTCCATCATGCGCGCCGCGACTCGCGATGCCACGATGGCGCGGCCGCGGGGCAGACCACAGCGCAACCTGGAGGACCTGACGGTGCGCGAGTACCGGCCGGGTGACGACCTGCACCGGGTGCACTGGAAGTCGTCCGCTCGGCAGGGCGAGCTGATGGTCCGCCACGACGAGCCGGCCACGACCCACCGCGTGGACGTGCTGCTGGACCTCGGGAGCCCGCAGGAGTCCGATCCCGAGAGCGACACGGAGTTCGCGGTGAGCGCCTGCGCCTCGCTCACGACCAGCCTCGTCCGCGACCGGTACACCGTGCGGATCCTCACCCACCACCTCGAGGCGGGCGAGGTCTGGAACGACCAGGTGGTGACCTCCTCGGTACCGGAGGTGCTGGACGTGTTCGCCCGCGCCCGGTCCGCGCAGCCACCGGCGCAGGCGTGGGTGCGCCTCGAGCACGTGCACCGGATCGAACGGTCCGGTGCGGGCGTCGTCGTGGCGGTTCTCCGGGAGCCGTCGGCCGCGCTGCTCGAGGACCTCGCGCCCCTGGCGCGGCGCCGTCGGTGCATCGCGCTTGTCGTGGGTGCCGCAGGAGTCGACCTGACCGTCCTTGAGCAGGCCGGCTGGCGCACGTCCACCGCGCGCGGGCACGAGTCGATCTCCGCCACCTGGGCCTCCGCCCTTCGTGATCGGGTCGGCTGATGAGACGACTGCTTCTCGCCACCGCGGCGGTGCTCGCCACGACGGTCTTCAGCGCGTTCGCCCTCTCCCGCCTGGTTCACGCGGACGTCTGGCTCTCCCGGACGCTCATCTGCCTCGGCGTCGTCGCCGTCGTGGTGGTCCTGGGCCGGGTGACGTTCCGCTCCGACTGGCTGCCCTCGTTGCTCGGCCTGGTGGCGGCTCCGTTCGCCCTCTGTGCCGCGTTCGTCTCCGGCTCCTCCCTCCTCGGGGTGCTGCCCACGCGGGCGAGCCTGGACGAGATCGGCCGGCTCGTGGCCTCGGCGCTGGTGGCGATGCGGGAGTCCACGCCGCCGATCACCGAGCATGCGGGCGTCGGCCTGGTCCTGACCACCGGGATCGTGCTGGTGTACCTCTTCGCAGAGCTCCTCGCGATCGGCGCGGCCGCGCCGGGCTGGTTCGGCCTGCCGGTCCTGGGACTGTGGGCGATCCCGATCGTCATCGGTGCCCACGTGGACGCGTGGGTGTTCGTCACGGCCGCGCTGGGCTTCCTCGGCGTGCTGGCGATCCAGTCCCGACCGGTGGGCCAGATGTTCGGGGAGCATCACCCGCCCGAGCGACGAGCGGATCCACGGGCGCTGGTCGCCACCGGGACGGTGATGGCCTTGAGCCTTGGCGTGGCGCTCCTCGCGTCACCCGGGGTGCTGCGCCTTCCCAGTCCGGGCCGCCTCCACACCGTCTACGACCTCGTCGGTGCGAGCTCGACGCGGTTGGACCTCGGTCTCGACCTCCGGGACGACCTGACGCGGCGGCAGGACGCGACGCTCGTCACGTACGACGCACTCGACCCGACGGAGATGGGCCCGCTGCAGGCGTACACCCTCACCGACTTCAACGGCAGCAGCTGGGAGCGGGGCGACGAGGCCACCGACGGCGAGCCGGTCGCCGGTCGGGTGCTGTGGCCCCAGCAGGTCGACGGTGGGCGGCTCGGCCTGAGCCGGGAAGCGACGATCACCATCAGCAACCTGGCGCAGGACCGGTTGCTCGTGCCGACCGAACCGCGCTCCGTGCAGATCATCGGCAACTGGGTCTACGACGCCGCGTCGGACGAGGTGATCGGGCTGGGGTCGCCTCCTGCGCCGTTCACCTACCAGGTGAGCTTCCGGCCCCGGGACCTGTCCGCCGCCGCCCTCGACGCGCTCGACCCGCGCTCGCTCGAGGTGCCGGAGGACCTGCTTGCCCTGCCCGAGACGGGTTATGGCCCCGACATCGCGAACCTGACCCGGCAGGTGGTCCAGGACGCCGGCGCCGGCACCCCGTACCAGGAGGTGCTGGCGATCCAGAACTACCTGCGCGACGACGAACGCTTCACCTACACCACCACGATCGCCGGGAGCAGCACCACGGACGCCGTCTGGGACTTCCTCGGCGACCGGCACGGGTACTGCGTGCAGTTCGCGACGGCGATGGTGATGATGGTCCGCTCGCTCGGGATCCCGGCGAGGATCGCGATCGGCTTCCTGCCCGGGGAGCAGCGGCCGGACGGGATCTCGGTCATCACCGGGCAACGGGCCCATTCATGGCCTCAGGTGCTCTTCCCCGACGTCGGTTGGGTGCGCTTCGAACCGACGCCCAGCCTGCAGAGCGGCGCCGCACCCGCCTGGGCACCCGTGCCGGTGACCGCGCCGGGCTCGACGGCCTCCGCCGTACCTAGTCAGGTGCCCACCGGCGAGCCGACGGCCGAACCCACCACCGCGGCACCGGGTTCCACCGCCGTGCCGGGATCCAGCGCGGGCGTGGCCGAGCGGAACCGGACGACGGTGCTCGTCGTCGGAGGCCTCCTCGCCCTCGTCCTGGTGGGGCTCGGCGCGCTCGGCGCGTGGCGCCGCCGTCGGGCGGCCCGGTTCAGCCTCGAGGCCCACTGGGAGCGGGTGCGGCGGCGGCTGCGCCGGGAGGGCTTCGACGTCTCGGCCGCACTGACCCCTCGGGGACTGGCGCGCTCGGCCGAGGGCCGGCTCGACCCGGGCTCGACGAACGCGCTCTCGCATCTCGCGCATGCGGTGGAGGTGGCACGCTACAGTCGCGCCGCGGTCCGTCGGGACGACCCTCTGAAGAACCCCGAACAGGTCGAGACGTGGACCTCAGCGATCATCGAGGGGGCTCGACGCTCGTCCACCGGGGTGCGGGAAGCCCCCTGACGCTCAGCGACCCTCGCGCCGACGCCGATCCCAGCGCTCCTCGAGCCGCTGCATGAACCCGGAGGAGCGGCGTTTGAGCGGGAGCACGTTGCTCGGTGCGGCCGTTGCGCGCGAAGCGGGCGCTGGTCCCACCTTCGGCTGGGAGAGTGCGAGCAGCACACCGCCGAACATCGCGAGGAAACCTCCGACGCCGAGCCAGATGTTGGGCACAGCTGCACCGCCGACGAGCATGCCGAGGCCGGCCAGTATTGCGAGCGTGCCTAGGACCATGTGCATGGTCCGTCGCGTCGGCTTGCCAGCGATCGCGTCGGCGAGCCGGGGGTCATCGGAGCGAAGCTGCTGCTCCATCTGCTCCAGCACGCGCTGTTCGTACTCGGAGAGAGGCATGTCACCTCCCGAATCGGTCCATGGACTCGCCCCGCCGTGGGGCCCTGCCATCAGGATATGTCGCTCTTGCCTTTCGCGGTAGCGGGAGTCCCGATCAGTGAACCCGCGGTGAGCGCCGAGGCACCGTAGCGTGCCCTGACCACGTCCATGGTCCGCTCCGCGTCCCGTCTCTCGGTGCCCGGATCGTCGAGCGTGGCCTGGACCGCGGTGGTCGCGGAGTCACTGAGCGCGTCACAGCGCACGCCCAGCAGACGCACCCCGCCGGGGGGCAGCGTCATCCCGGCGAGCAGCGACCGGGCCGCCATGTAGATGTCGTGCGCGACGTCGGTGGCGGCGTCGAGCGGGTGGGACCGGGTCAACGTGGTGAAGTCGGCGAGCCGCACCTTGATCGAGACGCCGGACGTCACCAGCTCAGCGGCCCGCAGGCGCGCGGCACAACGGTGCGACTGGTCCAGCAGCACCGCCGACAGGTCCGCGAGGTCGGTGAGATCGGTGAAGAACGTCTGCTCGTGCCCGATCGACTTCTCCTGCCGCACCGGCTCGACCGCGCGCGGATCCCGGCCCCACGCCAGATCGAGCAGGCGCTGGCCGGAGGCCGCGCCGACGAGCCGGTACAGCGCGGGCGGCGGGGTGTGGGCCAGGTCCGCGACGGTGTGGATCGCCAGCCGGGCGAGGGTCTCCTGGGTGCGCTCTCCCACACCCCAGAGTGCGCCGACCGGCAGTGCGTGCAGGAACGGGATCGTCGCCTCGTGCGGGATGAGCAGCATGCCGTCCGGCTTGGCGTGGCTCGAGGCCAGCTTGGCGACGAACTTCGTGGAGGCGATCCCGACCGAGGCGATCACGTGCAGCTCGCGGGCGATGCGTTCGCGGATACGCTCGGCGATGACCGTGGGCGGCCCGACCCGACGCCGCGCTCCGGAGACGTCCAGGAACGCCTCGTCGATGCTCAGCGGCTCGATCACCGGGGTGACCTCTCCGAGGATCCGCATCACCTCGCGCGAGACGTCGCGGTAGCGCCGGTGGTCGGGCGAGATGACGATCGCCTGCGGACAGAGCGCGCGGGCCCGGCTCATCGGCATCGCCGAATGCACTCCGGCCGCGCGGGCCTCATAGGTGGCGGACAGGACGACACCGCGATGCTGCCCACCGACGATGACCGGCCGGCCACGCAGCTCGGGTCGGTCGATGAGCTCGACCGCGGCGAAGAACGCGTCCATGTCGACGTGCAGGATCGGCGTTCCGGAATCGTCCGCACCCCAGTCCCGGTTCGCTGCCTCGCTGCGCGGCCCACGGCTCATCGGGACCTCAAGAGGCCAGCGCGGCGAGGGACCCGGGTGCGGGAGCGTCCTGGAGGGCGACGCGCTCGGTGACGAGGGCGACGAAGTCGGTGGCGGTCGCGAGCGTGCTCCCCAGCCGGTCACGGTCGAGATCGACCTCGCGGTCGGAGTCGATCGCGGCGCGGATCGGTGCGCCCGCGGCGAAGAAGTCGGCCCAGCTCTCCCACTGGGGCCCGGCCTCCGCCAGCTGCTCCCACACGCTGAGCACGGCCCGGCGGCGACGCCGTGTGCGGGACGCCACGGCCGGGGTGAGGGCCAGGACCGCCGCCGCTGCGCGAAGCGCCGCCATGTGGGCGTGCAGGAACGCGGTGCGTTCGTCGCTGACTGAACCGATCTGGTCGAGCTCGGCATGGGCTCGTCGCACGAGCTGCCCGGCTATCGCGTTTCCCATCAGGAGCCTCCCGTCCCTCGTCCGACCAGTATCGAACGCTTGTTCTACGTCTGTCAAGGGTACGGTCTGGGGATGGCCCGACGTTCCCCGGTCCGCCGGGACTTCCCCGACCTGCCGACCGGACCCGTAGCCTCGACGTTCTCGAGCGTAGAGCTGAGCACCGACACCGCCGATCCCGACGGCGTGCTGCTCCTCCTGGACGGCGTGGAGAGCTCCTACCTCGACCTCGTCGATCCGACCCGTCTCGTCTTCGAGTACATGCAGCAGATGGCCGAGGTGCTCGAAGAGGTGCTCCCCGAGGGCGAGGGCGTCCGTGCAGTGCACCTCGGTGCGGCGGGCTGCGCGATGGCCCGCGCCGTGGACGCGCGGTGGCCCGGCTCCCGCCAGCTCGCTGTGGAGATCGACCCACTGCTCGCCCAGTACGTGCGGGAGTGGTTCGCCCTTCCGCGCGCACCGCGGCTGAGGATCCGAATCGACGACGCACGGCACGCCCTGACGACGCTGCGCGAGGGTGGCTTCGACGTCGTCATCCGCGACGTCTTCGCCCAGCGCGTGGTCCCGGAGCACGTGCGCACGCTCGAGTTCACCCGGGAGGTCGGCCGCGCCCTGGGCCCGAACGGTCTGTACCTCGCGAACAGTGCGGACCATCCCCCGCTGCCGCACGCGCGCCGCGAGGCGGCCACGGTACGCAGTGTCTTCGCGCACACAGCCGTGATCGTCGAGCCAGGGGTCCTCCGTGGGCGCCGGTACGGCAACGTCGTGCTGGTCGGCTCTGGCGCGCCGCTGCCGTTCGAGCGGATCGAACGCCGGCTGCGACGCCTGCCCGCCCCGGCAACGCTCGTGCACTCCGCCGCCCTGGACCAGTTCATCGGAACGTCGCGGCCCTACCCAGACCCGGAGCCGGCGGGAGGTGCCGGACGGGGTCCCGCACCCTGCGCGGATGCGGGCCCCCGGTTCGGAGCCTGATCAGAGCGGGCGAACGCTCTCCGCCTGAGGACCCTTGGGTCCCTGGGTGATCTCGAACTCGACACGCTGAGCCTCTTCGAGGCTGCGGTAGCCGTCGGACTGGATGGCCGAGTAGTGGACGAAGACGTCGTCGCCGCCGCCGTCCTGGGCGATGAAGCCGTAACCCTTCTCAGAGTTGAACCATTTGACGATTCCCTGTGCCATGTTGTGCGAGTCCTTCCGGGAACAGGAGTAGGACGAGCCGTGTGCACGTCCCGCTGTGCCGCAATGCCTCGCCCCACGTCCTGCTCGGACCGGACGCAGGACCCACAAAGGGCCCCACGAACGTCCGTGAGACCTGCACCGGATTGTGCTTGGCCCCGGATCGTACGTAAGAGAACTGCCTGCAACGAGAGCAAGTCTGGCACGGTTGTACCCGCGCCCGCCACGGGTCCGACGACGTCAATCGCCGTCGGAGTCCTGACCCGCCAGGTAGGCCTCGAACTGGGCTCCCAGCTCGTCCGCGCTCGGCAGCTCCTCCGACCGGGCCAGCAGCGAGGCACGCTGGTCGTGGCCCGTCGCCTCGGCGAACGAGTCGAACTGCACCTCGAGGGCATGGACGACGGCGGAGACCTCCTCGGACCCCTCGACCTGCCGATCGATCTCGGCGAGGACCTTCGCCCCGGCTGCCTCGAGGTCGCCCAGCGGCAGGCTCAGCCCGGTGGTCCGGGAGATCTGCCTGACCAGCTCGGCGGCCGCCTGGGGGTACTCGGTCTGGGCGAGGTAGTGCGGCACGTTCGCCGCGAAGCCGAGGGCGTCGCGACCCTCCTGCCCGAGGCGCAGCTCGAGCAGGGCGGCGGCGCTGGCCGGGACCTGCACGGCGGAGAAGAAGTTCGGGTGCGCGGCGATCAGCTCGCCCCGGGTCGCGTGCGCGGTGACGGTGACCGGACGCGTGTGCGGGACACCCATCGGGATGCCGTGCACCCCGATCGTCGTCGTCACACCGAAGTCCTCGATCACCGTGCGGACAGCCGCGACGAAGCGTTCCCAGTACAGGTCCGGCTCCAGCCCGTGCATGAGCAGCAGCGGCGCACCCTCGTCGTCACGCAGGAGGTCGATCACGAGCTCCGGTTCGTCGTAGGACTGCCAGGCTCCGGCGTCGAACGTCATGGTGGGCCGACGGGAGCGGTAGTCGAGCAGCGCGTCGACGTCGAAGTCGATGAGGCGCTCGGTGGTGAGCTTCGTCGTCAGGTGCCGAGCGACGAGGCGACCCGCATGACCGGCGTCGATGGTGCCCTGGAGGGCATGGACGAGCACCGGCACCTCGCCCTCGCGCAGGCCCGTTGCCCCGCTCGTGCGGGTGTACAACTCTCGTGGATCGCGTGTCATCGCTTGTTTAACCTCCGCTCTCGTCAACGTCCGGACGGGATTCGGCATTCCCGCTGCGAGGGCCGGCCGTCGAACTTTCCGAAGGACGGTCGGCGTGCGCGCACACCCCATGCTAGGTGGATAATGGACGGCTGCTCCGAAGGGGCACACCCAGGACACACCAGCAGGGGAGATCCGATCACGCCGTACCCGCGAGCGAACCCGTGACGAACCAGCCGCACGCCACCGAGCAGTCTTATCTCGACGCCGTCTACGCCCGCCTGGACGCCCTGCGCCGCCAGTCCAGACGGCGGTTGGCCGAGGTGCGCCGCAGCGGCCCCTCGGGCTCGCCGCAGAACCGCTCCGAGCGCGACGCGTTCGCGACCCTCTACTCCGACCGCCTGGCCCAGCTCGACTCCGTCGAGGACCGGCTCGTGTTCGGTCGCCTCGACCTGCGCGACGGCGAGCGCCGGTACGTCGGTCGCCTCGGCATCTCCGACGCCGAGCACGCCCCGATGCTCACCGACTGGCGCGCGCCTGCGGCCCGGCCGTTCTACCAGGCGACCGCCGCCTCCCCCGGCGACGTCATCCTGCGCCGCCACCTGCACACCCGCGGGCGCACCGTGGTCTCCGTGGAGGACGACGTCCTCGACCTCGCGGCGCTCGGTGAGGCCGCTGAGCTCAACCTCTCCGGCGAGGGCGCGCTCCTCGCCGCACTCGGTGCGCACCGGACCGGGCGGATGGGCGACATCGTCGCGACGATCCAGGCCGAGCAGGACGCGGTCATCCGGTCCGAGCTCGACGGCGTCCTGGTGGTCCAGGGCGGACCCGGGACGGGCAAGACTGCCGTCGCGCTGCACCGCGCCGCCTACCTCCTCTATGCGCACCGCCAGCGGCTGGAACGCTCGGGCGTGCTGCTGATCGGGCCGAGCCGGGTCTTCCTGCGCTACATCGAGCAGGTACTGCCGTCCCTGGGCGAGACCGGTGTGGTCACCTCCACGATGGCGGACCTCGTGCCCGGCATCGTCGCCACCGGCGTGGAGGACGATGCCGTCGCCGAGGTCAAGGGCCGCGCCGTGTGGGTGCGGATCATCGCGCGGGCCGTCCGGGCACAGCAGCGGGTCCTCCCCGCCCGTGACCTGGGGGTGGGATCCGTCACGCTGCGGCTCCTGCCGGCGGACGTGCGTGAGGCGCAGGCCAAGGCGCGGCGCACCCACACCCCGCACAACCAGGCCCGGGTCACGTTCGTGCGCTCGATGCTCTCGGCCCTGGCGATCCAGTACGCCGAGCAGATCGGGGGCATGGGCGAGGAGGACCGCGCGGAGATCCTCGAGGAGATCCGCTCCGCACGCGATGTGCGCGTGGCGCTGAACCTGTGCTGGATGCCGCTGTCCGCGGCCCCTCTGCTGGCGGGCCTGTACGCGCACCCGGAGCGGCTCGCGCACGCCGCGCCGGAGCTGTCCGCGGCGGAGCGGGCGCTCCTGCTCCGGGACCGTGACGCGTCGTGGACCCTCGCGGACGTGCCCTTGATCGACGAGGCCGCCGAGCTGATCGGCGCGGACGAGTCGGCCGACCGCGCCCGGGCCCGCCTCGAGCGGGCCGGCCGTGAGCAGGAGGTGGAGTTCGCCCGCGACGTCCTGTCCAGCACCGGCGCCGGTGGGGGGATCGTCAGCGCCGAGATGCTGGCGGACCGGTTCGCCTCCAGCGGTCCGAGCCTGACGACCGCCGAGCGCGCGATCAGCGACCGCAGCTGGACCTACGGCCACATCGTCATCGACGAGGCCCAGGAGCTCTCCGCGATGGCGTGGCGTGCCCTCATCCGCCGGAACCCGAGGCGGTCCATGACGATCGTGGGCGACGTCTCGCAGACCTCCACCAGCGCGGGCGCGCGGGACTGGGGACGGATGCTGGAGGGGCAGCTGCGTGGCGCCTGGCGCCTGGCGACGCTCACCGTGAACTACCGGACGCCGTCGTCCGTCATGGACGCGGCCCGGCGAGTCGCGATCGCGGCCGATCCGCAGCACCCCCCGACGCCGGTCACATCGGCTCGCGACCTCCCGGACGCACTCGTCATCACTCACACCACGGACCTCATCCAGGGCGTGGTGGACGTGGTGGCGAAGGAGCGGGCCGAGCTCGGCGGCGGCAAGCTCGCGGTGATCGCACCGTCGGCCCTGCGCCACCAGGTGGCCAGAGCACTCGCCACGGGAGAGCCCGTCGACCTCACCGACGAGGTCGTCGTGCTGGATCCGGCCGCGAGCAAGGGGCTCGAGTTCGACGTGGTCGTGCTGGTCGAGCCCGACCACGTGCTGCGAGCCGGTCACGGACCCGGTGACGTCTACGTCGCGATCACCCGACCGACCACGAGACTGCACGTGGTGCACGCCGCACCGCTGCCGGAGGGCCTGGATCCGTCCAGCAGGTGAGAGCGAGTTTGTTCACACGTCGGACGGGTGGACGATGTCGGGGTGAAAGCGCTGCTCCTTGAGAACATCCATCCGCTGGGGACCGAGCTCCTTGAGAAGACCGGGATCGAGGTGGTCACGCACAAGGGCGCCCTCGACGAGGACGAGCTGATCGAGGCGCTCGCGGGTGTCGACATCCTCGGCATCCGCTCGAAGACGCAGGTGACCTCCCGGGTCCTCGAGCGCTCGGAGCGCCTGCTCGCCGTCGGGGCGTTCGGCATCGGCACGAACCAGGTCGAGCTGCGGGCAGCGGCGAACCACGGCGTCGCGGTCTTCAACGCGCCGTTCTCCAACACCCGGTCCGTGGTGGAGCTCACGCTCGCCGAGATCATCGCGCTCACCCGCCGACTGACCGAGCGCGACAAGTCCCTGCACGCCGGCGTCTGGGACAAGTCCGCCGCCGGGTCGCACGAGGTTCGCGGCCGAACGCTCGGGATCGTTGGCTACGGCAACATCGGCACGCAGCTCTCCGTACTGGCGGAGGCGGTCGGCATGCGGGTGGTCTTCTACGACTCCGCGGAGAAGCTGGCCCTGGGCAATGCCCGGCGGATGTCCAGCCTGGACGAGCTGCTGGACGTTGCGGACGTCGTCACCCTGCACGTCGACGGCCGGCCCGGCAACGCCGGGATGTTCGGGCCGACGCAGTTCGCGCGGATGAAGGAGGGCTCGATCTTCCTCAACCTCTCCCGCGGCTTCCTCGTGGACTACTCCCACCTGCGGCACCAGATCCTCTCCGGGCGGGTGGTCGGCGCCGCTGTCGACGTCTTCCCGGTCGAGCCGAAGAAGCAGGGCGACTCCTTCGATTCCGAGCTGCGCGACCTGCCCAACGTCATCCTCACCCCGCACGTGGGCGGCTCCACCGAGGAGGCGCAGGAGGACATCGGCCTCTTCGTGGCCGGGAAGCTGCGGGACTACCTCGAGGTGGGCGCCACGGCGCTGAGCGTCAACGTGCCCAGCCTGATCCTGGACCGCCCCCGCGAGGGAGCCCACCGGATCGCGCACCTGCACCGCAACGTGCCCGGCGTCCTCGCCGGCGTCAACCAGGCGTTGTCCTCCGGCGGCGTCAACATCGAGAGCCAGGCGCTCGGCACCTGGGGTGAGATCGGCTACGTGGTGACGGACATCGGCGGCCCACTGCCGGAGCACGCCCTCGAGCAGCTCCAGGCGATGGAAGCGACGATCCGCGTCCGTGCGCTGGGTCCGGACCAGCACTGGCGCCAGTGAGGGGCAGGCGGGCGATCCCGCCCCCCCTCGTGGCCCGTCGTTGCCGCTGAGCTCAGCCGGACTTGCGGCGGAAGACCCGCTTCTGCTCGGCGCCGGTGACCTCGGAGCCGTGCACGCTGCCCGTGTTGCGACGGCCGTCGGCGCTCAGGTGCTCGCCGGTTCGCTTGCGGTCCAGGGCCTCACGCATCTTCTCCTTGGCGTCCGCGAGCGCATCGGTCACGTCGGCGTTCTGGGGGTCGGGCATAGGGTCGGGCATGTGCCACCTCGCTGATCTGCTCGGGCCGGACTCTCCGACGGCTCCCTAGCCTGCCGGTCCGCACGCCCGAACGCCACTCCTTTCGTCTGGCGCACGTCGGTACCACCCAGACGTGAGCGTCGGTACCCCCATGGTGCGGCTCGTGTCGTCGCCGGTGAGCATGCCCGACCACCCCTCCCGAGCGCACCGTGCTCGGGCGCTCGACCCAGCCCTCACGACGAACGGACGACGATGGCTTCCCTGACCTTCCGCCCTTATCTCGACCGCGACGAACGTAGCTGGCTGCGCTGCCGACTGCTGAGCTTCTTCGACACCGAGCACTACGACGACGTCCTCGTGTCCCGCCCCGCCTACGACCTGCCGGTGGTGCGGCTCGTGGCAACCGAGGGCGCCGAGGTCCTCGGTCTGCTCGGCGTGACCATCGACGCCACCACGGCCACGATCGAGTCGGTCGCGGTCCACCCAGACCACACCCGCCGCGGCATCGCCGGCCGCCTCCTCTGCGGCGCGCTGCCGGCCCTGAACAGCCACGGTGCCTCGACGCTGGACGCGTGGACCCGCGGCGACGAGGCCGCCAACCGCAGGTACCGCGCACAGGGCTTCACCGAGCGCCACCGTTACCTGCACGTCTACGCGGACGCCTACGCACGTGAGGCTGAGGTCGAGGGGTTCACAACGCCCGAGGGGCTCAGCTCACCCGTCTACGCATTCGCCCACGCACCCGTCGAGCGCGAGGCCGAGATGCGGGCCAGGTACCGCAGAGTGCACGTCTGCCGTCAGTACCTGCGCGAGCTGCCCCCCGACATAGGCGCAGGCCCTCGCGAGGGTGGGTGCGCCGTCGTCCGCGGTTTCCAACGTGAGGCGCTCGTCCGTCCAGCCGGGCGCGGTGCAGCACCCGATCGGAGCAGACCATCCCGAAGAACCTCAGCTCGACTCCGTGCCGGCGCGCGAGACCGCGCCACTGGGCATGGGCCGGTTCGCCGTCGTTGACCGCGTCGACAACCACACCCTGGCCGAGGCCGAGGAGCCCATCGGCTGCGGCCTCGACCACCAGGTGCACCGCGAGCCCCGTGGCTAGGTCCTCGCCGGGACCACCCCCGCCGGCGCGCCACATCGCCGGCGCGCCACATCGCCGCCACGATCGCCTCGACGGAGAGCACGGGCAGCCCCAGCTCACGCCCGATGCGCTGGGCGACGCGGCTCTTCCCGGTGCCGGGCGGCCCGGCCATGCCGATCAGCACACTCCCACCGTAGGCGTCGTCCGCGGGTACGGCGCCTACTCAGGCGCCGTACTAGGCTTGCGGGCATGTACACCCCCGCCGCTGACCGGTACGACGTCATGCCCATGCGCCGCTGCGGGCACAGCGGTCTCGACCTCCCGCTCATCTCTCTCGGCCTCTGGCAGAACTTCGGCGAGCAGACCTCGCTGGAGACGCAGCGCGCCATCGTGCACCGAGCGTTCGACCGGGGCATCACCCAGATCGACCTCGCCAACAACTACGGTCCACCTCCTGGCTCGGCGGAGTCGAACTTCGGCGAGATGCTCCGGACGGACCTCGCGGCGCTGCGCGACGAGCTCGTCATCACCACCAAGGCCGGCTATGACATGTGGCCCGGTCCGTACGGCGACGGCGGTTCGCGCAAGTACCTGCTGTCCTCCCTCGACGCCTCGCTGCGCCGCATGGGTCTGGAGTACGTCGACATCTTCTACAGCCACCGGTTCGACCCCACGACGCCCTTGCACGAGACGCTCGGGGCGCTCAAGACCGCGATCGACTCCGGTCGCGCCCTGTACGCCGGCATCTCGTCCTACTCCGCCGAGCGGACCCGCGAGGCCCTCGCAGTGGCGTCCGACATCGGACTCGACATCCTCGTGCACCAGCCCTCCTACTCGATGATCAACCGGTGGATCGAGAAGCCGGGCGATGCCGGTGAGAGCCTGCTCGACGTGCTCGGCGACGTCGGTATGGGCACGGCGGTCTTCTCCCCCCTGGCCCAGGGCATGCTCACCAGCCGCTACCTCGACGGCGTCCCCTCCGACTCGCGCGCCGCGCGTGACGGCTCCCTCAAGGGCTCCTACCTCAGCAAGGAGAACCTCGAGCGGATCCACCTGCTGAACGCGATCGCCGAGCGGCGCGGGCAGACGCTCGCCCAGATGTCCGTGGCGTGGGTCCTGCGCGACCCGCGCGTCACGACTGCGCTAGTCGGCGCCTCCAGCGTCGCACAGCTGGACGACACCCTCGCCGCCGTGGACAACATGGAGTTCTCCGACTCCGAGCTCGCCGAGATTGACGGGCACGCCCAGGACGGCGACATCAACCTGTGGGCGTCGCGCTCGAGCGACCTGTGATGGTTGCCGTCGGTGGCGCCGGCTTCCCTCCACCGCCACCGACGGCCGTCTAGCTGGGCGGATCGGCAGGGTCCGCCTCGCGCTCCAGCCGCAGTGCGGTGATCGCCGCCTCGAAGTCCTCCAGCGAGGAGAACGCGCGGTACACGCTCGCGAAACGTAGGTAGGCGACCTCGTCCAGGTCCCGCAGCGGACCGAGGATCGTCAGGCCGACCTCGTGCGCATCGACCTCGGCGACGCCGGTCCCCCGGATCGTCTCCTCCACCTGCTGCGCCAGGAGCGCGAGGTCGTCCTCCGAGACGGGCCGGCCCTGGCACGCCTTCCGCACGCCGGCGATCACCTTGTCCCGGCTGAACGGCTCGACGGCGCCCGAGCGCTTCATCACGTTCAGGCTGGTGGTCTCCACCGTGGTGAACCGTCGCCCGCAGGCCGGGCACTGCCGACGGCGGCGGATCGTCGCGCCGTCCTCGGCCGTCCGGGAATCGACGACGCGGGAGTCGCTGTGCCGGCAGAACGGACAGTGCACCGAGGACTCTCTTCCCACGTCCAACGCGTCAGCCACCGGCCACGCCCCGCACTACATGTGGCGAGATCACAGCGGTGTAACTACTAGATGTGGGAAACCCTAGGGCGTCGACGCCTCACGCGCAAGTTCGCTGCGTCAGCGGCAGCGCTGGAGCGCACCCGCCGTCAGCTCGCCGGCACGGCGAGGCGCTCACCGGTGGCCACGACGGAGTCGTCCAGCCCGTTCAGCGCCATGATCTGGTCCACGACCACCCGCACGTCCGCTCCAGGGACGGTCACCGTCGACGCGATCGACCAGAGGCTCTCACCGGGCTGGACGGTGACCGTCTCGACCGACGTAGGAAGTGCCACGTCGCCGCCGAGCAGCGTGCCGGAGATGGCCCCGACGGCAGCCGCAACGACGAATGCGAGGACGACGAGCACGCGGCGGCCGCGAGCGGTCAGGCGCATCGGCGCCTCGTGCGCCGCCGAGCTCACCGGCGCCAGGTCCCGAGCCGGCGCGAGCGCGGGAGAGCCAGCCCCGGGCGCGGTCAGGGCATCGACCGTCCGCTCGGGCAGCGGGGCGAGGGGCAACGGCCTGACCAGGGCGAGCGGCGCACGCCGCCTCGGCGCAGCGGGCGCACCGACCGGCACGTCGCCGGCCGGCACGGCCACCAGGTGGCGACGTCGCGCGGGCGCCGGCCGGGTGGCCGGGTGGAGGTCCGTGGTGGGGAAAGCCGGAACGCTCATCGTGCTTCTCCTCGATCCTGCAGTCCTAGAACGTGTGTTCGTCGAACGTCTGTACGCAATCTATCATGGGACACCGACCATGTCGACACGCGAATCGAACAGATGTTTGGTTCCGAGCGCTTCTCGCCCTACTGTTGTCTTCAACGCCGGATCAGCACACCACCGAGCACTGACATCGGCGGAACCGCAACGAGAAGCAGCATCTGGAGGAGACCGTGAGCCGTTCGAAGTCCACCGGCAGCACCGACGACAGGCAGGACGCCCCGGGCGCCGACGGCCTGACCAACCGCCAGCGCCTGATCATGGAGGCGATCCGCGAGAGCATCCAGAGCCGGGGGTACCCGCCGACCATGCGCGAGATCGGCCGGTCGGTCGGGCTCGCGAGCCCCTCCTCGGTGAAGTACCAGCTCAACCTCCTCGAGGAGAAGGGCTACCTGCGCCGCGACCCGGTCTCGACCAGGGCGATCGAGATCATCGCACCGGACGAGGCGCGACCGGCCCGTAACGGCGCGGGCTTCTTCGAGCTGCACCACGGGGACCTGACGGCAGCGACGCCGTCGTACGTGCCCGTCGTCGGCCGCATCGCGGCCGGTGGTCCGATCCTGGCCGAGCAGGCCGTCGAGGACGTGTTCCCGCTACCCCGCCAGCTCGTCGGGGACGGTGACCTGTTCCTGCTCAAGGTGGTCGGTGAATCGATGATCGACGCGGCCATCTGCGACGGCGACTGGGTGGTGGTGCGCCAGCAGCAGGTCGCGGAGAACGGCGAGATCGTGGCGGCGATGATCGACGGCGACGCGACCGTCAAGACGTTCAAGCGGGTCGACGGTCAGGTCTGGCTGATGCCCGCCAACCCGGCCTTCTCCCCCATCGACGCCTCCGAGGCCCAGATCCTCGGACGGGTCGTCACGGTGCTCCGCTCGCTCTGAGGCCTTCGGACTGGATGTCCGGGTCGGTTCAGAACCCGAGCTGCCGCGCGACCGCGCGCAGCTGGGTGGCGCTGGAGCGGAGCCCGGCCAGCTCCGCGGCGTTCACCGGGATGACGAGACGCTCCGCGACACCGACGCGGTCGACGATCGACGGCACGGACATGCACACGTCCGAGATCCCGAGGTAGTCCTCCAGCAGGCTCGAGACGGGCAGGATCGCCCGCTCCGAGCGTAGGACGGCCTCGGTGATCCGGGCAGCGGCCAGGGCCACGGCGTAGTTCGTCGCGCCCTTGCCCGCGATGATGCGGTAGGCGGAGTTCACCACCTCGTGGGCGATCTCGTCCTGCACGTCCTGGTTGAGCCTGCCGGTCGCCGCAGTGAACTCCCGCAGCGGCGCCCCGCCGATGGTGGCCGAGCTCCACACCGGGATCTCGCTGTCCCCGTGTTCTCCCAGGATGTAGGCGTGGACGTTGCGCACCGCGATCCGGCACCGCTGGCTGACGAGGTACCGCAGCCGGGAGGTGTCCAGCACGGTGCCGGAGCCGAACAGCTGGTTCGGGGGCAGACCGGAGAGCTTCAGTGAGGCGTACGTGACGATGTCCACCGGGTTGGTCACCATCATGTAGACGGCGTCCGGGGCCACCTCCACCAGCTGCGGGACGAGGGTGCGCATGAGCTCGATCGTCTTGCCGGCCAGGTCGATGCGGGACTGCCCGGGCTTCTGCCTTGCCCCGGCGGTCACCGCGATGACATCCGCCCTCGCACAGATCGAGATGTCGTCGGAGCCGTCGATCTCACCCATCGGCATGAACTCGATGCCGTGGGCGATGTCGAGCACCTCCGCCTCGACCTTCGCGGCGTCGATGTCATAGAGCACCACCCGGCGGGCGACACCCCGGATCAGGGCCGCATACGCGAGCGTCGCGCCGACCGATCCGGCGCCGACGATCGCCAGCGTCGAGACCGGCGCCGGCGCACGTGATCCCGCGTCAACGGCGCCCAGGTGCTGGTCCACGGTCATGGTCTTCCCCTCACGATCTCCTACCGCTGTCCTGCGACAGGCTATCCGGGGATGGCGCCGGTCCGTCAGGCCTCGGCCGTATCGAGCCGACGCAGCGCCGCTCGGACCACCGCGGGGTCCGTCGTGGGCCACAACGGAGGCAGGGAGCGCGCGAGGAACGTGCCGTACCGGGCGGTGCGCAACCGCGGGTCGAGGATCGCGACGACGCCACGATCCTGCGTGCCGCGGATGAGCCGGCCGGCACCCTGGGCGAGGAGCAGCGCGGCGTGCGTGGCGGACACCGCCATGAACCCGTTCCCGCCGGCCGCCGCCACCACCTCGGTGCGGGCCGCCTTGATGGGGTCGTCCGGCCGCGGGAACGGGATCCGGTCGATCAGGACCAGCTGGCAGGAGGGTCCGGGCACGTCCACGCCCTGCCACAGGGAGAGGGTGCCGAACAGTGAGGTCGCGGGGTCCGCGGCGAACGCCCGCACGAGGGCGGGCAGCGAGTCCTCGCCCTGCACGAGTACCGGGGTATCGAGCCGTTCCCGCATCGCCTCCGCCGCCATCTGGGCACCCCGACGGGAGGAGAACAGTCCGAGCGTCCGACCCCCGGCCGCGGTGATCAGCTCCGCGATCTCGTCCAGGATCCGCTCGTCGGTGCCGTCCCGGCCGGGTGCGGGCAGGTGCTTGGCGACGTAGACGATCCCCTGACGCGCATAGTCGAACGGCGAGGCGACGTCCAGGCCGGTGTACTCGCCGTCGCCCAGTCCCATCGAACGGGCCGTGGCATCGAACGTGCCCCCGAGGGTGAGGGTGGCGGACGTCAGCACGGCCGCGCGCTCGGCGAACAGGTCCCGGACGATCGGACCCGCCACGTCGAGCGGGGCGACCATCAGCCGGGAGAAGTCCGTCGGTCCGCGGCCACGCTCGCACCACAACACGTCGTGGTGGGTGGCCACCCGGTCGGAGAGGAGCCGGTCCGCCACCTCGAACAGGATGAGCATCGCGCTCTTCGCCATGTTGCGGGCCCCCGCCTGGTCGGCCGGGGCGCTCGTGCCTGCCTCCTCGCGCATGGCGGTGATCGCCTCGCGGGCTCCGTCGGCGATCGTGCGCACGGTCGCGACGAGCTCGGTGGGCAGTCCGTCCCGCAGCCGGCCCTCGGGCACGAGGCCGAGCCGCGTCCGCAGCTCGTGCGCCGCATCGTCCAGGGCCGGCGCGACGAGGCCGGCATGCCGGCGGGCCAGGCGCGCCGTGCGTTCCACGACCGCGGCG
>JAENWO010000301.1 GCA_016649925.1 Actinomycetales bacterium | reverse complement strand
GTACACGGTCTGCCCGTCAGAGCTGAGCACGTGGTCGTTGTTGATCGGTGGGACGCCGCCCAGGTCGATCTCCTCGAGGTCGCCACCGGCTTCGGCCGCGATCCGGAAGAGCTTGCCGTCCCCGTTCACGACGAGCCACTTGCCGTCGCTGCTCCAGTTGGGCGCCTCGAACAACAGCGCCGACGACGAGTGGACCAGCCGGCTCTCTCCGGTCTCGGCATCGATGACGAAGAGCTCGGCGCACTGGCCGGGCCTGAGCGTGCGTGCCATGAGACCTGCTCCTGACGGCTGTCCGGGAAGGACCGTGGGGTTACTCCCTGAGCCTAAGACCCCAGCCGGATCTCGCAGCCGGGACACCTGTCCACCCGACCGTCGGCCCACGACCCCTCGACCGCGTCAACAACGCTGCGGGTCAGTACACCTCGCGCGGCACATTGCGGGACGATCCGGTCACAGCGAAGGGAGAGCGCATGGGCGGGTTCTCCGTCGATCTCACAGCGCTGAGTGAGGCAACGCAGGCGATTCTCGACACGATGGACCAGATGGCGACGACGCGCGTCAAGGACCTCGAGCCGAACCGGTCGAGCGTCGGGCACGATGACCTTGCGGACACGCTTGGCGAGTTCTGCCGCCGTTGGGACATCGGGGTCGAGAACCTGGAGAAGGACGTCAACTCGGTCGTCGACCAGCTCGTGGAGTGCGTGCGCGCCTACGGCGGGACGGACGAGGCCCGCTCCGCCGCGTAGTCCGAGCTGTCCGAGGCAAGTCGCCTGCTGGACCGGTCCCGCCAGTTCGTCCCGCCCGAGTGATGACGGCTGTGCCCATTCCGCGAGAGAACCTTCGATGACCCGCACTCCACAGCCCCCTGGTGAGGGCGCCATCATGATCCCGTCCGAGATCGTGGCACTGGCAGCCAGCACGATCAACCAGGTCGACCCGCCCGCATGGGGCCCGGCGCCCGAGGACGCGACCGCGTTCGTCCGGCGGGTGCACGCGCTGCGGACCGTCCCCCTCGGCCGGCTCGGTGTCGACGACCTGCGCCTGCTGATCAGCCAGGACGTCGCAAGGGAGACGCTCGTCCCTCTCGCCCTCGGGATGCTCCGCTACCGGCCGCTGCTCGAGGGCGACCACTACCCGGGCGACCTGCTCATGGCTGTCCTGCGGCTGCCCGCGGGGTACTGGCCTGCCCACCCGAGCGAGTACGGCCTGCTGCAGGAGGCGCTGTCACGCCTGGATCGCAACGACCCCGAGTACCCGGTGTTCGAGGACGACGAGTTCGAGAAGGCGATCGCGCGGTTCCGGGCTGGACGATGACGCCACCACCGACCCTGCTCAGCTCGGCGACGAAGAGACAGGGCCCTGCGCACCAGGCTGGCCTTCGACCACCGGACCATCCTGCGGGACGGCGTCGAGCGCGCGCGGGCCAAGCTCGAGTACACCTCGCTCGCGACCGCCTTCTGCCCGCCCGAGTTCACCGTCTCCGACCTGCGCCGCGTCTACGAGGTCGTCTGGGGCACCGAGCTGGACCCGCGCAACTTCCACCGCAAGGTGACCAGCATCCCAGGACTGCTCGTCGAGACCGGTCAGACGGTTGCCGACGGACCGGGCCGCCCGGCCGCCCTCTACCGGCGTGGCCCGACGACGACCCTGCACCCCCCCGCTGACCCGCGAGCCCTGACGGCTACTGCGGGCGCGCGCCCGCGCCTTCGCCCTTCGGCGATCCAGGCGACCGGTCAGCCCATCTCGGCGTAGCGCCGGGCGGACCCGAGCGCCGCAGCGAGCTGCGCCCGGTCCAGCCGGACGATGTACCCCGGGGTGTCGCGCTGGAACCGCCAGCCCTCGGCGAGTGGCCCCGCGTCCAGGACGTCGTAGCCGAAGTCCTCGATCAGGGCCGCGACCGTGGCCTTCGCCTCGGCGTCGTCCCCGGCGATGGCCAACGCGCGCCGGCCGGTCGTGCCCGCCGCCTGACCCTGCGTCGCAAGGTCGCCGAACCGGATGTGGTTGAACGCCTTCACCACGCGCGAGGTGGGCAGGTGCGCCTGCAGCAGCTCCGCCGTCGTCGTGGACTCGTCGTCCAGGGCGGGGACCTGCCCGTCCCGCTGCGGGTAGTAGTTGTTCGTGTCGATCACGACCTTGCCCTCGAGCGGTGCGACCGGCACGGAGCCGACGGCGCGCAAGGGGACGGTGACGACGGCGATGTCCGCCGCCCGGCCCGCCTCGTCAGGGGTCGCGGCCCGGGCGTGCGGCCCGAGCTCGGCCACCAGATCGGCGAGGGTCTCCGGGCCGCGCGAGTTGCTCATCACGACGTCGTGCCCGGCGTCGATGGCCAGGCGGGCGAGGGTCGAGCCGATGTGTCCACTGCCGATGAAGCCGATGGTCGTCATGTCGAAGGCCAACCACCGTCGCCCACGTGGTGTTCCCTACGCCGTCGGCCCGGTCATCCCGTGGCGGGTACCGCGGGGTGAAGACGCGGGCCATGCGCCGGTGGCCGCCGCACTGGCCCTGGCCTCGTGCGCATAGTCGGCACCGGTCCAGATCCCGCCGGCCGACGCCGCGCCCGAGCGGATCGTCCAGACCCCGATCGCCGCGATCAACGCGCGCGACGCCGACGCGGTCCGGGCCGTCAGCACGCCGGTCCTCGCCGAGCAGGTCATCGACACCTGGTTCCGCGTGACGTTCGAGGACGTGAGCATCGACGCCCCACCGGACGTCGCCGAGGCCGACACCGAGGTCTACGTGCACATCGACGCCGTCCTGCACGGCACCGACGGCTCCCTGCCCAACGGCGAGCTGGTCGGCTGGGGTTACGGCCTCACGCGGCAGGACGGCGGCTCCCGCTGGCTCGTCTCGAACCAGGGCGTCGGCTGAGCGCACCCGCCCGACGGCGTCAGCCCGCTACCTGGCGCAGGTCGCCGGGGTCGGGATCGGGTGTGTCGACATACAGCGTGACGTCCGGCGCGTCGTCGGAACCGTAGGCGACCGGGCCGACGTCGGGCCGGCCGAGGTAGATCCCCTGAACGGCCTCCAGGCCGTCCGCGGCAGGTGCCAGGGCGGTCCGCACACCGTGACCCCGGGCATTCGGGCGCAGTCCGCGCAGCACCATCCCGACGACCAGCACCGCCCACCCGCCGAAGAACAACCAGGTGAGGACGGAGCTCTGCTGCGCGGCCAGCCAGGCCAGGACGCCGAACGGCGCGATCAACAGGACGGCGACCAACCAGCGGCGGTCCGTCATGACCATCACCCCCAGAGGGATCCTGGCACGCCGACGACGCCCGCGACGGCGTCTTGACGACGGCGCGAGCCGGTGGCCCCGGGGCGATGGTCGTCGTGCTCACCCCCGGAGCGCTTCACGACCTGGCATGTGGCGGTGCGGCCCCCGAGGGGTCCGCCGCCGGGACGTCCACCGCGATCTCCCTGCCGAGCACGACGCCCTGGCGCAGCCCGAGCACGTCACCGCTCCAGAAGCTGCCGGGGTCGTACCCGCTGGTCCGGCGCTCACCGGTCAGCAGGCCCATCTCCTCGAACGTGATCGCCACGATCTCTGCGCAGTACGCCATCTCGGGGTCCTCGGGCTCGGTCGCGTCCTGACCGAACCGCGGCGTGTGGCCCCACAGCCAGCGCAGGGCGAGCCGGGTAGTGGACGGGAAGGGCGTGCCGTCGAGGCGCGCGATGGTCTCCAGCACCGCGTCCTCCATCTCGCGGGTGACCGGGTGGTCCAGCTGGCGCAGCCAGGCCCTCTGCCCGTAGCGGTGCGCCCACTGGGTGACGGCGGAGCGTAGGTCGTGCAGCTGCGCCCCGCGCTGGTGCGCTCCCGACCACAGGTCCTCCAGCGACCGGCCCAGCTCGGCGTGCCACATCAGGGGCGGCAGGTCGTCGATCACCACCGCCATGCCCACGTGGTTGACCGGGCTGTTGGTCGAGACCTGGATGGCACGGTCGGCGATCTTGCGGCCCCGGAACAGCCAGAGGTCGCCGGTCCGCGTCGCGTCGAGAGCCTCGTCCAGCCCGATCCGGGTCGCCAGCACGTCTGTAGCCTAGGCAGGTGCGGTGGTGGAAAGTACTCGGAGTCGCGGCGTTCGCCGGCGTCGCCGCGGGTGGCGTGCTGATCGCCCGGGACGAGCG
>JAENWO010000319.1 GCA_016649925.1 Actinomycetales bacterium | reverse complement strand
CGTACGGCTCTCCGGACCGCGCGTCCGAGGCCGACGACGGCGCGTCCGAGGCCGACGACGGCGCGCCAGGCCTGCCGTACGGCGCGCTCCCCGGACAGACCTGGGACCCGGACCTGCGCCGGATGGGCGACGGCCGGTTCACCTCCGGGCCGAGGAGGCGTGCGGCCGGTACCACCTGGGGGCGCACCGGGATGGTGGCCCTCATCGCATTCGTCGCCCTGCTGGCCGCGCTCGTGGTCGTGGTCACGAGCGGCTTGCGGGCGGGCAGCACCGACGGCCTGGTCAGGACGGGATCCGTCCTGAACTTGACGCTCCGCGCCGATCAGGTCCGGCTGCTGTCCATCCCGCTGGACGCGCCGGCGCAGCTCGAGGGGTGCACCGTGCGCGACCTGGGGCACGGCGGGATCGTCCTGCCGCTCTCGGTCGCGGACTCCAGCCCCTCCACCACGGACGCCGGCGAGTGGGAGCCGGTCCTGACGTTCCGCACCGGCAGCGGCGACCTGGAGGTGACCTGCGGGAGCACGGGAGCACCGATCGACGTCCGGGTCAGCCCGGACTTCTTCTCGTTCCCCATCGCCGCGGGAGCCATCGTGGTGGGCGCGGCGAGCCTGGTGACACTTCTGTGGCTCCCGATGGCCGGTGTCGTCAGGCTGGCGATCAGCTCCGCACGTGCGCGACGCGCGAGATCTTCGTCATCTCCTCGCGTGGGACGACCTTGACCCGTTCCCGGCCCTGCCCCTCGCCGAGGGAGCGCTCGTGGGCGTCGAGGCGCTCCCAGCCCTGCCACGTCGTGTAGGCGACGCCGTCGGTCTCGAGCCGGTCCAGGATCGTCTGGGGGGCCCGGCTCCTGGCGGAGGGAAGCGTCCCTGCCTCGAGCCCGCTCGCGACGTCCTCGACGAGGTGGCGGATCGTCTCGCTCGCGTCGGACTTCGTGTGGCCGATGAGGCCGACGGGGCCACGCTTGATCCACCCCGTCGCATAGATGCCGGGGATGTGATTGCCGTGCTCGTCGAGCACGCGTCCGCCGTCGTTCGGGATCACCCCGGCAGCCTCGTCGAACGGCAGCTCGGCCAGGGGTGAGCCGAAGTAGCCGACCGCCCGGTAGACGGCCTGGACGTCGAACTCGTGGAACTCCCCGGTCCCGCGCACCGAGCCGTCGCCGACGAGCTCGGTGCGCTCGGTGCGCAGACCCGTGACCCGGTCGGCGCCGAGGATCTCGGCGGGGCGGTGCAGGAAGTGAAGATGGATGCGCCGTGAGGCGGTGAGCCTACCGGGCTCGCGCAGCGTCCAGTCGGTCAGGGTCTTGACCACCTGCTTGGTCTGGTTGGAGGACCGGATGGCTTCCTCCGACCCCTCGTCGAAGTCGAAGTCCTCGGGGTAGACAACGATGTCCACGTCGGGCACGTGGCCCAGCTCACGCAGCTCCAGAGGGGTGAACTTCACCTGGGCGGGACCGCGCCGTCCGAAGATGTGGACGTCGGTGACGGTGCTCGTGCGCAGGACCTCGACCACGTTCTCCGGCACCTCGGTGGGCAAGAGGTCGTCGACATGCTTTGCCAGCATCCGGGCGACGTCGAGAGCGACGTTCCCGACGCCGAGCACAGCGATCTCCTTGGCCTCCAGGGGCCAGGTGCGGGGCACGTCGGGATGACCGTCGTACCAGGAGACGAAGTCCGCGGCACCATAGCTTCCCTTGAGGTCCACGCCGGGGATCGGCAGGACCGCGTCGCGGATCGCACCGGTGCAGAAGATCACCGCGTCGTAGTACTCGCGCAGTTCGCTGAGCGTGACATCGGTGCCGTAGTCGACGTTGCCGATCAGCCGGATGTCGCCGCGCTGGAGCACCTTGTACAGGGCCACGATGATCTGCTTGATCCGCGGGTGGTCCGGCGCGACGCCGTACCGGACGAGGCCGAACGGAGCTGGGAGGCGCTCGAACAGGTCGATGCCGACGTCGAGGTCGGTCTTGGACAGGATGTCGGCCGTGTAGATCCCGGCGGGGCCGGCTCCCACGATGGCGACACGCAGCGCAGGGTTGCTGGGCACGAGGGTGAGGATGCCTCTCCGGACGGCGATTGGTGTGAGAACTGCCTGTCAGTCTATGCCGAGCGCCCCGGTCACCCGCTGTGGGCTTCATCTCCCGGCGCGGACGGACCCTGACCGGTGGCACCGAGTTGAGGTAGTTTCGCGAGGTGCCCTCCCCCGCGCCATCCGCTCCGCCCGACGGCGCCGCAGAGCTCGACCGCCGTGGTCTGGCCACCGGGTTCGGGGCGTTCCTGTGGTGGGGACTGCTGCCGCTGTACTTCCCGTTGCTGGTGCCTGCCGGAGCGCTGGAGATCAGTGCGCACCGCGTTGTCTGGTCCCTCGTGTTCTGCTTCGCGCTGCTCGCGGGCGGCCGGAGCCTCCCGCGGTTCATCGCACTGCTCCGGGACCGGCGGACCGCCCTGCGGCTCTCGCTCGCGGCCCTGCTCCTGGCGGTCAACTGGGTGACGTTCCTCGTCGGCGTCCTCACCGGCCGGGTGCTGGACGCGTCCCTCGGCTACTTCATCAACCCGATCGTCACGGTGCTGCTCGCCGTCGTGGTCCTGCGCGAACGGCTGCGGCGCACGCAGTGGGTCGCCATCGGCATCGCCGCGCTCGGGGTATTCGTGATCGGCGTGGGCTACGGATCCGTGCCGTGGATCGCGGTGATCCTCGCGGTGAGCTTCGGTCTCTACGGGCTGGTGAAGAAACAGGTCGGCCCGGGCGTGGAGGCGGTGCCCGGGCTGGCCGTGGAGACACTCGCCCTGACCCCGCTCGCGCTCGGGTACCTGCTCTACCTCGCCCTCACCGGTGACGGGACATTCCTCCAGGGCGACGGCGGACGGTTCGGGATGGCGGGGCACGCCCTGATCCTCGTCTCCTCGGGCGTGGTGACGGCGGTGCCGCTGCTGCTCTTCGCCGCCGCTGCGCGCCGGCTGCCGCTGACAACGCTCGGCTCGCTCCAGTTCGTCGCCCCGATCATGCAGTTCCTGATCGGGGTGGCCGTCTTCGGGGAGGAGATGGCGCCCACCCGCTGGCTGGGGTTCGTCCTCATCTGGTGCGCACTCGCCGTGCTGTCCGTGGACGGCTACCGGACGATGCGAGCGAACCCGCGTTCCCTGGTGCTCTCACCGGGGAACGCGGGTTCGTTCTGACGCACCCCGCGGCGCGGGGACCTCAGGCGCCCGCCGTCGCCGGCGGCCACGACCCGCCCGGGAACGCGAAGGACCCTGAGATGTCGGCCTGAACCTGCTGGATCATCGTCTTGGACGTGTTCACCATGTTCGTGGCCTCGGTAATCGCCGTCGCGATGAGAGCGACCGTGGCGGCGACGGCGCCGAGCACCGTCGCGATGCCGGCAGGCGCTGTGAGGACTCCGCAGATCTCGGCGATGGCGATGCCGATCTCGATCGCGAAGGCCACCACAGCGATCGAGATCTGGATCCAGAACGACGTGATCGCGCTGGCCATGTCGTACAACGACGTCTGGATGTTCACCGTCTTCGGCTTCAGCTCCTGTGCCGCGTCGACCTGCTTTCCCGCGCGCCCGGCGTAGGCGTCGTAGGCGTCTGAGATCCACGTGCCGTTCGTCGGCAGGATCGCGGGGTCGAGGGAACCGGCCCCGCTCTCGGCCGGTCCGCCCACGTCCAGGACCCACGAGTCGGCGAGGTCCTGCAGGGCGTTCGGTGAGCCGACATGCTGGAGTAGCTCGTTGATCTTGTCGAAGAACCCCTGCATACGCTCGTTCAGTTGACGCAGCAGACCGTTGACCGTGTCCTGGATCCACGGCGGCATCCAGCCGAAGATGTTGTTGACGATCTCGAAGATCGACAGGATCGAGGACAGGATCGACTCGACCGTGCTGAAGATCTCGGAGATGACCTCGGCCACGTCGGGACCGCGTGACCGGCGGGCCCCACCGTCTCCGCCGGTGCGGCTACGCCCGCCTCCATCGGCGTCGCCGT
>JAENWO010000477.1 GCA_016649925.1 Actinomycetales bacterium | reverse complement strand
ATCCAGGACGGATGCCTTGATGCCGCCGCCGCCGCAGTCGACGGCCAGAGTGGGGGGGACCTCGTGCACGAGCGCGACTCTACCGGTGGGCCGGACGGCGCGGCGGATGTGATGGACTTGGCACCGTGTCCGAGCCCACCCGCGAACCCGTCGCCGAGCAGATACCCGGCCCGGGGAGTCCGTGGGTGCGGGTCCGTCTGGACCTCGCCTATGACGGCACCGCGCTCTCCGGATGGGCCACCCAGCCAGGTCTGCGCACGGTACAGGGCGACGTGGAAGCGGCCCTGGCCCGCGTGCTGCGGCTGGGCACCGCACCCAGGCTCACGGTCGCCGGGCGCACCGACGCCGGCGTCCACGCCCGGGGCCAGGTGGCGCACGTCGACCTGCCGGTCTGGGCGTGGGAGGCGGCGCCCGGTCGCGGTGACCGCACGCCCGGTCGTGCGCTCGTGCGGAGCCTGAACGCGGTCCTGGCGAACGACGTCGTCGTGCACAGCGCCAGCGTCGCTCCCCCCGGGTTCGATGCCCGGTTCTCGGCGATCTGGCGTCGCTACGCGTACCGGATCATCGACGACGAGGCCAGGCGTGACCCGATCGGGCGGACCGCCGTGCTCTGGCACCCGCGTGTCCTGGACGAGGTCGCGATGGACGAGACCGCGCGCTCGCTGGCGGGCGAGTTCGACTTCGCCGCGTACTGCAGGCCGCGGCAGGGTGCGACGACGATCCGCACCCTGCAGGTCTTCACGTGGCGGCGTGACCCTGCCACGGGAGTCCTGGGGGCCACCGTCCGGGCGGACGCGTTCTGCCGCTCGATGGTGCGCTCCCTCGTCGGCGCGTGCCTCGCCGTGGGGGAGGGGCGAAAGGGTCTCGACTGGCCCGCACAGGTGCTTGCCGGAACGCGGCGTGACGCCCGCGTAACCGTCGCACCGGCCCGCGGGCTCACCCTCGAGGAGGTCGGCTACCCGCCCGACGCCGAGCTCGCTGTGCGTGCCCGGCAGGCCCGCGCGGTCCGCACCCTCTCCCCGTCGCCGAACGCGGGGTTGCGCGGCTGACGGTCCTGTTCAGCCGCGCAACCCCGCGTTCGAGGGAGCATGGTCGGCTTGGCGGGTCGACGTGGGTCAGGGCCGGTTCTCGTCCTGATCGCCGGGCTCGTCGTCGAGGGTGCCGTCCGGTGAGACGATGCCGCTGGATGGCTGCTCCGGGTCCGGGCCGCCGTCCTCCTGCGCGCGGACGTACTCCGGGTCGTCGTCGTCGATCACGTGCATCGCGGCCTCCTCGGCGGAGGCCGCGCCACCGGCCACACCGACGTCCTCGGCGTAGTTGTCCTGCTCGCGGCCGCTGTCGCCGACGTCGGCGAGCCGTCCGGCGCGGTCCGCCTGCCGCTCGGGCTGGACGATGTCGCCGCCCTCCTCCCAGGTCTCCGGGGCCTCCTCGACCAGACGCCGGTCGAGGCTCTCGCCGCTGGCCTCCTCGTACGGCGTCTCGCCGAAGTGGTTGCTCCGGTCCCGTTCGGGCGGGGAGTACCCCTCGTCCAGGAGGTCCTCCACACCCCGCTGCTCGAGGGTGTCCTCCCGGGGCAGCTGGTCGGTGTCTGGCTCCGCTCCCAGTCCGGGGTTGGTCGCTGGTGTCTCCTCCGTGGAACTCATACACCCCAGCGTGGCACTTCGCAGCGACTCCCGCACCAGGATGCGACGCCCGACGCACACCGGACGGGTGCCCGACGGCGGTGCGGAGCCCCCTTCGCAGCAATGGTTGGGCAATCCGGGCGGGAGTGGGCATCCTTCAGCTCAGGTGTGGGACACCTCGAGCTCGCCGGCATCGGCGACGACCTGCCCGACGGGCGACCCCTGCTCGACGGCGTCCGCGTCCGGGCGGGGGAGGGCGGACCGTGCGTGACCTGCTCGTCGACCACGCACCACCCGTGCAGGCCGACGCCGCCCGCCGGGTCGCCGCCACCGAGGACGCGATGATGACCGACGACGACGAACCAGCGCAGATGGCCTACGCCCAGTACGGCGAACGGGTGGCCGTGCACGGGGCCCGGGTGCGCCCGGGGTGGTTCGCGCAGCAGCAGCTGCCGCCCTCACTGGCGGGTCGTAGGACCGCTGGTTCACCCGGACCTTCGACCGGTTCCTGCAGGTCCGCTCCGACGGGCGAGTCCTGGAGACGAGCGAACCGGTCTGGGACGACCACGGTGTGGCGCGCGGACGGCGCCGGCCCTCGACGTCGGCGCCCGCCGACGTCGCTTTGACCGTCCGCACGCGCTCGGAGTACTGTTGCGAGTCGTTGTGCGTCCGCGTTGCTGGTCGGTGTCTCCCACTTACTCCCATCGCGCGCGAATGATGCGCACCAACACCGAAGTGACCATCCGGTCCGCTGCGTGCGCGCGCCCCGTCCTTGCTGGGGTTGCGTGCGGGCGGTGAGCCGAGCAGACCAGCAGAGAAACGAAGGCTCCGACCGTGCG
>JAENWO010000069.1 GCA_016649925.1 Actinomycetales bacterium | reverse complement strand
GTGCGCTGAGCCACCGGCCCGCCAGGGCGTGGCGGCCGAGACGGCGAGCGGCGCGTCTGCAGTGATCTACCGGCGGACCCGGAGGCCGAGGACCGCCGCAGTCGTCGTCACGACGAGAGCCGCAGCGCCGAGCAGGTGCACGCCGACGAGCGCCGCGGGCAACCCGGTGAAGAACTGCACGTAGCCGACCAGACCCTGCGCGAACGTGACCGCGAGCAGGACCCACGTCCGGCGTCGGGCGCGCACGACGTGACCCTCGCCGTCGTCCAGGGTGCGGTGCAGGCCCACGAGCAGAGCGATGACGGAGGCCACGAACAACCACACGCCCGCCGAGTGGACCTTGGCGGTCAGGTAGGGGTCGACGGCGAAGCGGTAGCCGACCTCCGAGTCACCGGAGTGCGGTCCCGACCCCGTGACGAGCACACCGAGCACGACGACGACGACGGCGAGGACGGCGATCACAGTGCCGAGTGCGCGAAGGCGCGGTCCGACGACGGAGGCGGGCGCACCATCGCCCTCCCGCCATCGCAGGAGCAGCAGCGTCGAGACCCAGACGAGAGCGGCGGAGATGAGGAAGTGCGAGCCCACGATCGCCGGGTGCAGGTTCGCGCGCACGGTGATCCCGCCGATGACCGCCTGGATCAGCACACCGATGAGCGGGACCAGGCCGAGCCGACGGAACGCGTCCGAGCGGGCCGGACCCGCCGACGGCCGATGGGTCCACACGAGCACGGCGACGGCGAGGGCGATGACCACGAGCACGGCGCTGACCGTCCGGTTGCCGAACTCGACGAACGGTTGGATCGAGGTCGCCTCGTGCCACACCGGGGTGAAATTGCCCGGCTCGCACTCGGGCCAGGTGGAGCAGCCGAGGCCGGAGCCGGTCAGACGGACCGCGCCGCCGGTGCCGATGATGACGATCTGACCGATGAGGTTCGCGAGGATCGACCCACCGCTCAGGCGGGAACGGGTGCTGGGGGACACGCCTCCACGGTAGTGCGCGATCGGCGGTGTCAGTGCCACCGGAACCAGCGGACGGCGGCCGCTGCGAACACGGCCGCCCAGCCCGCCAGGACAACGAGTGCGAGGAGCGCCGACGTGCTCGCGCCGCCGTGCTGGAGGGACTGACGCATGGCCTCCCCGAGCGCGCCGGAGGGCAGGTACCGCGTCCACCCGCCGGCCGGCAGGACGATGCCGCCACCGATGACGAGCAGCACCCAGAGGAGGTTCGCCCCGGCGAGGACGGCCTCGGCGCGCAGGGTGCCGGCGAGGAGCAGCGCCAGGGCGGTGAAGGCGGCCGTGCCGAGCAGCACCGCGAGCAGGGCCAGGGGCACGCCCCAGAGAGCTGGGCGCCAGCCGAGCACGAAGGCCAGGGCACCCAGCACGAGCACCTGGACGGCCTGCATGGCGAGCACACCGAGGATCTTGCCGCCGAGGAGCCCTCCGCGGCCGAGAGGGGTGGTGGCGAGCATCCGCAGGGCCCCGGAGCGCCGGTCGAAGCCCGTCGAGATCGCCTGGGAGGTGAAGGCGCTCGACATGACCGCCAGCGCGAGGATGCCGGGGGCGACCACGTCGATGCGGGCGGCGCCGCCCACGTCGAGCCGGATGAGCTCGGTCCGGGCCAGGACCACGAGGAACAGCGCAGGCAGGATGAGGGTGAGCAGGAGCTGCTCGCCGTTGCGCAGCACGGTCCGCAGCTCGAACGATGCGTGGGCGAGGATCCGGCGCGCCGGGGGAGCGCCGCCCGCGTGCACGGCGGGGACCTCGGCAGGCCCGGTGTGGGGCATGGTCATCGCAGGCTCCGTCCGGTGAGGTCGAGGAAGACGTCCTCCAGGGTCCGCGGTGCGGGCTCGTTCGTGGCAGGCGTCGCGTCGACGGCCAGGCCGTGCTCGCGCGCCCACTCGTGCAGTGAGCCCAGCGCCTCGGGGGTGAGCTCGCCGCGCAGCGTCACGGCCGACGGCGTTGTGCCTGACGGCGCCGCGGGCCGCACACGACCGCTGGCAGCCGGGGCCGTCAGCCCGGCGACCGTGCCCTCGGCGATCAGGACTCCGTGGTCGATGATCACGACGTGGTCGGCCAGGTGAGAGGCCTCGTCCATCAGGTGGGTGCTGAGCACGACGCTGACCCCGTCCTGACGCAGGCCCTCGACGAGCTCCCACACGGCCAGTCGGGACTGCGGGTCCAGCCCCGCGCTCGGCTCGTCGAGGAACACGAGGTCGGGCCGACCCACGAGCGCGATCGCCAGGGCCAGGCGCTGCCGCTGGCCGCCGGAGAGCCGTCGCACCGACGTCCGCGCGAACGCGTGCAGCCCCAGGGAGTCGGCCAGCTCGCCGACGTCGCGGGGCCGCGCGTACATGCGGGACACGTGCTCGAGCAGCTCCAGCGCCAGGGCCATCACGGGCAGGCCGCCGTCCTGCACCATGACGCCCACGCGAGGGCGCAGGTGGACCGCGTCGCTCGCAGGGTCCATGCCGAGCACCCGCACGCGGCCGCCGTCGGCCCGTTGGAGTCCCTCGCAGATCTCCATCATCGTCGTCTTGCCGGCCCCGTTGGGTCCGAGGACAGCGGTGATCGCTCCCCGGCGGGCGCGCAGGGTGAGCGAGTCGAGGGCGTGCGTGGAGCCGAAGCTCTTCGTCACGCCGTCGAGAGCGACGCACCACTGATCGGGGCTGCTGGGGACGGGCACGGGCCCCAGACTAGGCGGCCGCACGGGTGCGCCAGCGCCGCGAGGATCCGGTCGAACCCGGCCGCTCGACGGGAACTGGACCGATCTCTCGTCGATCTGGTCGCTCAGCGCGACCAGATCGACGAGAGATCCATCGGTAGACGCGCGAGGTGGCGGTCCGGGCACGGGGCACGGGGCCCGAAAGGGTCCACTAAGGCTCACCTTCCTTGCGTGGAAGCATTTGAGCAACGACACTGTTGACTAATTCGGGCGAGCTGCCGCAATCGGTGTGCGACTCAAGCGCCCGGCCCGGGAACCAGGACGTGCGGATGAACCGCGAGGAGGTGTGCGCATGATTGCCGAACCACTCGAGGACGTCGACGTGACCACCCGGCGGCGGGCGCTTCGCCTCATCATCGAGCTCGGGCCCATCACGGCGGCCAACCTGGCAGAGCGTCTCGACCTGACCTCGGCCGCGGTCCGGCGCCACCTCACGGGCCTGGAGCACGAGGGCCAGATCCTCTCCCGGGACGACGCCACGCAGGTCCGACGCGGCCGCGGCCGCCCCGCAAAGCGCTACATCGCCACCGCCGCCGCGCACACGCACTTCGCCGACAACTACGCCCGCATCGCCCTCCAGGCCCTCGGGTTCCTCAGCTCCGCCGTCGGACCGCAGGCGGTGGTGGCCTTCGCCGAGGAGCGCTCCGTCGAGCTCCAGCAGCGCTACGCCCCCGTGATCGCCGCGGCCGGCGACGACATGCAGGCGAAGACCCGTGCGCTGGCGGCTGCGCTCGGCGCCGACGGCTACGCGGCCACCTCACGTCCCGTCGGCGGTAACGTGGCGGTGCAGCTCTGCCAGGGCCACTGCCCCGTGCGGGAGGTCGCGACCAACTTCCCTCAGCTCTGCGAGGCCGAGACGCGTGCGTTCTCGTCCCTGCTCGGCGTCCATGTCCAACGACTGTCCACCCTCGCCGCGGGCGGGCACGTCTGCACCACTCATATCCCGGTGACGATCCCCACCCGTGTGGAAGGAAAGTGAACACGCTCATGACGACCACTACCGACACGACCAGCGTCCCGTCGACTCCTGTGCAGATGACACAGGACGAGGCGATCGCCTCCATCGGCAACTACAACTACGGCTGGCACGACGGGAACGACGCGGGAGCGAACGCCCGGCGCGGTCTGTCCGAGGAGGTTGTCCGGAACATCTCGGCCCTCAAGGGTGAGTCCGAGTGGATGCTCAAGACCCGGCTGAAGGCGCTGCGGCTGTTCGACAAGAAGCCGATGCCCTCGTTCGGCGCGGACCTGTCCGGCATCCACTTCGACAACATCAAGTACTTCGTCCGCTCCACGGAGAAGCAGGCCACCAGCTGGGAGGACCTCCCGGACGAGATCAAGAACACCTATGACCGGCTCGGCATCCCGGAGGCGGAGAAGCAGCGCCTCGTCGCCGGTGTGGCCGCCCAGTACGAGTCGGAGGTGGTGTACCACCAGATCAACTCCGAGCTGGAGAAGCAGGGTGTCATCTTCATGGACACCGACACCGGCCTGCGTGAGCACCCGGAGATCTTCGAGGAGTACTTCGGCTCGATCATCCCCTCCGGTGACAACAAGTTCGCGGCGCTGAACACGGCCGTTTGGTCCGGTGGCTCCTTCGTCTACGTCCCCCCGGGCGTGCACGTGGAGATCCCCCTGCAGGCGTACTTCCGGATCAACACCGAGAACATGGGCCAGTTCGAGCGGACGCTGATCATCGCCGACGAGGGCTCCTACGTGCACTACGTCGAGGGCTGCACCGCGCCGATCTACTCCTCGGACTCCCTGCACTCCGCCGTCGTGGAGATCGTCGTCAAGAAGAATGCGCGAGTCCGCTACACGACGATCCAGAACTGGTCGAACAACGTGTACAACCTCGTCACGAAGCGGGCCACCGCCGCCGAGGGTGCCACCATGGAGTGGATCGACGGCAACATCGGCTCCAAGGTCACGATGAAGTACCCGGCCGTCTACCTGATGGGTGAGCACGCTCGCGGCGAGACGCTGTCGATCGCCTTCGCCGGCGAGGGCCAGCACCAGGACACCGGCTCGAAGATGGTCCACATGGCGCCGCACACCTCGTCCTCCATCGTGTCCAAGTCCGTCGCCCGGGGTGGCGGTCGCTCGTCCTACCGCGGGCTCGTCCAGGTGCTCGACGGAGCCGAGGGGTCCAAGTCCAACGTGCTGTGCGACGCGCTGCTCGTGGACACGATCTCCCGCTCGGACACCTACCCGTACGTCGACGTCCGCGAGGACGACGTCGAGATGGGCCACGAGGCCACCGTGTCCAAAGTGAGCGCGGAGCAGCTGTTCTACCTCATGTCGCGTGGCATCGCGGAGACCGAGGCCATGGCGATGATCGTGCGCGGCTTCATCGAGCCGATCGCCCGCGAGCTGCCGATGGAGTACGCGCTTGAGCTCAACCGACTCATTGAACTGCAGATGGAAGGGGCCGTCGGCTGATGCCGACCACCACAACTGACACCACCGCATCCGACCTGAGCACGGACCACTCCCGGGCCGTCGCCGACGGGGCGCACTCGCACGGGCCCGCGGAGGTTCCGAACGCCTCGCGTGCGGACCGCCCGACGTCCTTCGCGCTGACCGACTTCCCGCTGCCCACCGGCCGCGAGGAGGAGTGGCGCTTCTCCCCGGTCAACCGGTTGCAGGGGCTGTTCGCGGGTGTGCTCACCGGTACCGCCCCCGAGCTGGAGATCGACGCGGACGAGGCCGTCGCCGTCGAGCGCGTGGGGCACGACGACCCGCGCCTCGGCGCGGTCGGCGCGCCATCGGACCGCATCGCGGCCGCAGCATGGGAGTCCTTCGGCGAGGCCCTCGTCCTCACAGTGCCCGCGAACCACGTCTCCACCAAGGAGACGACGGTGCGGGTACGTGGCACGGCCGGCGCCGGTGCGGCCGCCCAGCACATCGTCATCATCGCCGAGCAGATGAGCGAGTCCGTGGTGATCCTCGACCATGTCGGGGTCGCCGAGCTCGCCCAGACGGTCGAGATCATCGTCCGCGACGGTGCACACCTGCGCGTCGTCTCCGTGCAGGACTGGGACGCCGGAGCCGTGCACGCCTCGAGCCACCGTTCCCTGCTGGGCCGCGACGCCACCCTCAAGCACGTCGTCATCACCCTCGGTGGGGACGTCGTCCGGCTCACCCCGGAGGCAGCGTTCACCGGCCCCGGCGCCGAGGTGGAGATGAACGGCCTGTTCTTCACCGACGCCGGTCAGCACCAGGAGCACCGCCTTTTCGTGGACCACGCCGTCGAGAAGTGCATCTCGCGCGTGACCTACAAGGGCGCTCTCCAGGGCGAGGGCGCGCACAGCGTCTGGGTCGGTGACGTGCTCATCCGCAAGGAGGCCGAGGGCACCGACACCTACGAGCTCAACCGCAACCTCGTGCTCACGGACGGCGCCCGCGCCGACTCGGTCCCGAACCTGGAGATCGAGACCGGTGAGATCAAGGGTGCCGGGCACGCCTCCGCGACCGGTCGCTTCGACGACGAGCAGCTGTTCTACCTACGCTCGCGCGGCATCCCCGAGGCGGCCGCCCGCCGGCTCGTGGTGCGCGGCTTCTTCGCGGAGATGATCGCCAAGATCGGTGTCCCCTCCGTGCAGGAGCGCCTGATCGCCGCGATCGACGAGGAGCTGAACATCGTGATGGGAGAGCTCATCGGCGTCGACGAGATCGACGAGCGGGAGCTGATCCACGCCATCGAGAGCGACGTTCCGGAGTGACCGCGCAGCTGGTGGCCGGCCGCGGCGACCTCGAGGTGGGCGAGACGCTCCGCCTCGAGCTCGACTCCGCGGACGGCACCATGGTCGAGGTGGCCCTGGTGCACGCCGAGGACGGGAAGTTCTACGCCCTGAGCGACGTGTGCTCCCACGGCCAGGTTTCCCTCTCCGAGGGTGAGGTCGACGGGCTCACCCTCGAGTGCTGGTTGCACGGCTCGACCTTCGACCTGCGCACCGGTGCGCCCCTGAGCCTGCCGGCCACCCGCCCCGTCCCGGTCTACCCGGTGAGCTATCAGGGTGACGACGTCCTGGTGGACGTCGACAACCCGCTTGCCCACATCGTCTGAACGTCCGAAAGAGAGAGAACAGATGTCGACCCTTGAGATCAAGGACCTGCACGTCAGCGTCGAGACCGCGGAGGGGCTCAAGCAGATCCTGCGCGGCGTCGACCTCACCGTGAGGTCCGGCGAGATCCACGCCATCATGGGCCCCAACGGCTCCGGCAAGTCCACGCTTGCCTACTCCATCGCAGGGCACCCCAAGTACCAGGTGACCAGCGGTGAGGTGCTGCTCGACGGCGAGGACGTCCGGGCGATGAAGGTGGACGAGCGGGCCCGCGCCGGCATCTTCCTCGCCATGCAGTACCCGGTCGAGGTCCCGGGCGTGAGCGTCTCCAACTTCCTGCGCACCGCGAAGACCGCCATCGACGGCAAGGCCCCGGCCCTGCGTCAGTGGGTGGGCGACATGCGTACCGCGATGGAGAAGCTTCGCATGGACCCGGTGTTCGCCGAGCGCAACGTCAACGAGGGCTTCTCCGGTGGTGAGAAGAAGCGCCACGAGATCCTCCAGATGGAGCTCCTGTCGCCGAAGTTCGCCATCCTCGACGAGACCGACTCCGGCCTGGACGTCGACGCCCTGCGCGTCGTCTCGGAGGGCGTGAACCGCGTCAAGGACACTACCGACATCGGTGTGCTGCTGATCACCCACTACACCCGGATCCTCAACTACATCACCCCCGACTTCGTGCACGTCTTCGTCGACGGACGCATCGCCGAGCAGGGCGGCCCGGAGCTCGCCGAGCGCCTCGAGGCCGAGGGTTACGACCGCTTCCTCGCCCCGAGCGTCTGAGCCCGAGACACGTCGAGGTTCGATGACCACCACGCAGAACCTGATCCCGACCGCCGCCGAGCTGGCGGCGATCAGGGCGGATTTCCCGCTGCTCGCCCGCACGGTGCGCCAGGGTCGCCCGCTCGTCTACCTGGACACCGCGGCGACCTCCCAGAAGCCGGAGTGCGTCATCGACGCGGAGCAGGACTTCTACCGGCGCCGCAACGCCGCCGTGCACCGGGGTGCGCACCAGCTCGCCGAGGAGGCCACCGAGGCGTACGAGGGGGCCCGGGCAGCGGTCGCGGCGTTCGTGGGCGTCGATACGGAGGAGATCGTCTGGACGAAGAACGCCACCGAAGGCATCAACCTCGTGGCGTACGCGATGTCCAACGCCTCCCTCGGACGCGGCGGCGCTGCGGCCGAGCGCTTCCGCGTCGGTCCCGGGGACGAGATCGTCGTCACCGAGGCCGAGCACCACGCGAACCTCGTGCCGTGGCAGGAGCTGTGCGCCCGCACCGGGGCGACCCTGCGCTGGCTCGGGGTCACCGACGAGGGCCGGCTCGACCTCGAGACCCTGTCCGTCATCACGTCCGCCACCAAGGTCGTCGCGTTCACGCACGCCTCCAACGTCACCGGGGCGATCTCACCGGTCGCCCCGATCGTGGCGGCGGCCCACGCTGTGGGCGCGGTCGTCGTGCTCGATGCGTGCCAGTCCGCGCCCCACCTGCCGCTGGACCTGCACGCCCTCGACGTCGACTTCGCCGTCTTCTCCGGCCACAAGATGCTCGGGCCCACCGGCATCGGTGCGCTCTACGGCCGGCGTGAGCTGCTGGCGGCGATGCCGCCGTTCCTCACCGGCGGTTCGATGGTCCAGGTCGTCACGATGGAGGAGACCACCTACCTGGCGCCGCCGCAGCGGTTCGAGGCGGGCACCCAGATGGTCGCGCAGACGGTCGGGCTGCACGCCGCCGTCTCCTATCTCGGCGAGCTCGGCATGGGTGCCCTCGCCGCGCACGAGTCGGAGCTGGCCGTTCACCTGCTGACCGGCATCGCCGGGGTCGACGGCGTCCGCGTCCTCGGCCCGACGGATCCGTCCGACCGCCTCGCCACGGTGTCCTTCGTCGTCGACGGCGTGCACCCGCACGACGTGGGCCAGGTTCTCGACGACGGCGGCATCGCTGTGCGCGTGGGCCACCACTGCGCGCAGCCGCTGCACCGCCGCCTCGGGGCGCAGTCTTCGGCTCGCGCCTCGGCGGGTGTCTACACCACCCTCGAGGAAATAGACGCCTTCCTCGAGCGGTTGTCTCAGGTGCGCTCGTTCTTCGGACTGGAGGGCACACATGGCTGACGCGATGGAGCAGCTCTATCAGCAGGTGATCCTGGACCACGCCCGGGAGAAGCACGGCTACGGCCTGCTCGACGGCGCGGCGGGGGAGTCCTTCCAGGTCAACCCGACCTGTGGTGACGAGGTGCGCCTGCGCGTCCATCTCGCCGACGGCACGGCGGCGCCCGTCATCGAGCGGGTCAGCTGGGAAGGGGTCGGGTGCTCCATCTCCCAGGCCTCGATCTCGGTGCTCTCCGACCTGGTCTGCGGTGCGAACGTGGCCCGCGCCGATGAGCTGACCGAGACGTTCCGCGCGATGATGAACCATCGCGGTGTCCCGCTCACCCCTGAGCAGGAGGACCTGCTCGACGACGCCGGTGCGTTCGTCGGGGTGGCCAGGTACCCCGCCCGCATCAAGTGCGCACTGCTCGGCTGGATGGCCCTGCGGGACGCTCTTGTCCACGCACTCACCACGGACCCGGAAACCGCCGGTTCCTCGAGCTCCTAGGAGACCCGCATGACCATTGACGCTGTCAGCGCCGCCGTCCCCACGGCAGCCGATGTCGAGGAAGCGATGCGCGACGTGATCGACCCCGAGCTCGGGATCAACGTCGTGGACCTCGGACTCGTCTACGGGGTGAGCGTGGACCAGAACAACCACGCGATCATCGACATGACCCTGACCTCCGCCGCCTGCCCGCTCACCGACGTCATCGAGGACCAGGTCAACCAGGCCCTCGAGGGCATCACGGGCGGGCTGCGCATCAACTGGGTGTGGATGCCGCCGTGGGGCCCGGACAAGATCACCGAGGACGGCCGCCAGCAGCTGCGCGCCCTCGGCTTCAACGTCTGAACCGAGGCTCAACGTCCGAGCCGACCTGACGAGAAAGACCCCCTCGCGTGCGAGGGGGCCCTTCTGCGTTGGTCTGGCTGCTGCCTACAACGGACTGCCCTC
Source organism: Actinomycetales bacterium (assembly GCA_016649925.1). Lineage (GTDB taxonomy): Bacteria > Actinomycetota > Actinomycetes > Actinomycetales > Beutenbergiaceae > JAENWO01. The sequence continues at coordinate 44 of JAENWO010000069.1, read as the reverse complement.
GACGGCGAACGTGTCGCACGAGGACGGGCTGTCGCCGAAGCCCG
>JAENWO010000332.1 GCA_016649925.1 Actinomycetales bacterium | reverse complement strand
TGTTCCCGTGCTGCGTCCGGCCGATCTCGTCCCCGGCCGTGAGCATCGGGGTCCCGGCGGAGACGAGCAACGTCCCGGCGATGTTCCGCATCGTCCGGCGTCGTCGCGCGAGGACCTCGGGGTCGGCGGTGGGACCCTCCACGCCGTGGTTCCACGAGCGGTTGTTGTCCGTGCCGTCACGGTTGTGCTCGCCGTTGGCCTCGTTGTGCTTGCCGTCGTAGGCGACGAGATCGGCCAGGGTGAAGCCGTCGTGCGCCGTGACGAAATTGATGCTCGCCGTCGGGCCACGCCCACCCGGGATGTCGGTGTGAGAGAACATGTCGGCCGAGCCGGCCAACCGCGTGGCGAGGTCGCGCAGATCGTGACCGTGGCTGCCGTTGACCGTGGCCGCCGCGTCGGAGAGCCAGAAGGTGCGGATGACGTCGCGGTAGCGGTCGTTCCACTCCGTCATCGGGGCGGTGAACTGGCCGGTGCGCCAGCCACCCGGGCCGACGTCCCACGGCTCGGCGATGAGCTTGACCTCGCTGAGCACGGGGTCCGTCGCGAGCGCCACGAACAACGGGTGGTCCGGCGCGAACGACGTCGCCCTGCGTCCGAGGGTGACGGCGAGGTCGAACCGGAACCCGTCCACGCCCACCTCGCTGACCCAGTAGCGCAGGGAGTCCAGGGTCATCTGGACCACGCGCTGGTTGCGGAAGTCGAGCGAGTTACCGCATCCCGTGACGTCGAGGTACCGGCCGAACGTCGCGCCGTCGTGCAGGTAGTAGCCGGCGTTGTCCAACCCACGCCAGGAGAGCATCGGGGCGCCCACGCCGCCCTCGCACGTGTGGTTGTAGACGACGTCGAGCACCACCTCGAGCCCTGCCTCGTGCAGGAGCTTGACCATGCCCTTGACCTCGTCCAGGACGGCGCCCGCGCCCGCGGCGCGCGAGTGCGCGGTGGCGTAGCTGGGCTCCGGGGCGAAGAACGCGAGGGTGTTGTAGCCCCAGTAGTTCGTGGCACCGCGCTGCGTGAGGGCTGGCTCGGCCACCTTCGCGTGGATCGGCAGGAGCTCCACAGTGGTCACGCCCAAGGTGCGCAGGTGCGCGACCGTGGCGGGGTGCGCCAGACCGGCGTAGGTTCCGCGCAGGTGCTCGGGGACGCCCTCGAGCTGCATCGTCAGCCCGCGGACGTGCGCCTCGTAGATGACCGTGCGGCTCCAGCTCACCCTCGGGTGCTGCACCTCCTCACCGTCGAAGTACTCGTCCACCACGACCGAGTGCGGCACGTGCAGCGCACTGTCCCGGCGGTCCGGACCGTCCTCGCTGTGGACCGGGCGCAGGTCGTCGTCCACGACGTGCCCGTAGACGTCCGGCACGAGGTTGAGCGTTCCGACAACACCGCGCGCATAGGGGTCGACGAGCAGCTTGTGGGCGTTGTGCCGCTGTCCCTTCGCCGGGTCCCAGGGGCCGTGGACGCGGAAGCCGTACCGCTGGCCCGCGCGGATCCCGGACAGGTGGGCGCTCCAGCGCCCGTGCTCACCGGGAAGGAGGGCGATCCGACGCTCGGACCAGGCGCCGTTGTGCTCGGCGAGCAGGCACAGCTGCACGGAGTGCGCGTGCGGGGCGTGCACCACCACGTCGACGCCGTCGCCCACCAGATGCGTCCCGAACCTGGCCGGGCGGGTGGCGTGCAACTTCGCGACGCCCTCCTCGACGAGCTGGGGCGCGTGCGGCGATCTGACTGTTTCGCTGAACAACATGGCCGTCAATCTGTCTCTGTGGGCGTCAACTTGCGTCGGGCCCACCACACAGTGGCAGGCTGTTGTGCATGCGGATCTTAGTGTGTGTCAAGCATGTCCCCGATCTGCAGTCGAATCGGGGATTCACGCCGGAGCGTCGCGTCCGTCGCACGGCGGAGGACGGCACGATGAACGAGGTGGACGAGAACGCCGTCGAGGCGGCTCTGCAGCTCGTCGCCGGTGCGGGCGCCCCCGGCGGTGCGCATCAGGTCATCGCCCTCACGCTCGGTCCGGACGAGGCCGCGGACGCGTTGCGTCGCGCCTTGCAGATGGGCGCCGACCGGGCGGTCCACCTCCTCGACGACGCGTTCGCCGGCTCGGACTACTTCGGCACCGCCGCGGCGCTCGCGGCCGGCGTCCGGCACGTCGCCGCGCAGGGCGAGGTGGACCTCGTCCTGACCGGGATGGCGGCTCTGGACGGTCTCGGCTCCGTCGTGCCGGCGCTGCTGTCGGCCGAGCTCGACTGGCCGCAGCTGACCGTGGCGGCCCACCTGGAGCTCGCGGACGGCCACCTGGTGGCCCGTCGCGAGCTCGACGGCGTGACGGAGACCCTGCGTGCGCCGCTGCCCGTCGTGGTCGGGGTGACCGACCTCATCAACACCCCGCGGTTCCCGAAGTTCAAGGACATCATGGCGGCGCGGTCCAAGGAGATCGAGACGCTTACCGCCGCTGACCTGGGCCTCGACCCGGCGTCGGTGGGGGCGTCGGGGGCACGTACCCGGGTCCTCCGCGCCGAGCCTCGACCGCCACGTCCCGAGCCGGAGCTCGTCACCGACGACGACGGCTCCGGCGGGCGCGCGCTCGCCGACTACCTCATCCGCCACGACCTCATCTGATCGGGAAACCCATGAGCGAGAACACCATCCTGGTAGTGCTGGATACCGCAGAGGAGGCGCTGCGGTCCCCGGTGCTGGAGGCACTGACCATCGCGCGCAGCCTCGGCGAACCCGTCGGCCTCACGCTGCGGTGCCCGAGCGAGACGGCGCTGGACCAGCTCGCGGAGCACGGGGTGAACCGTGTGGTGCTCGCCGACCTGGGCGACGCCCCCGCCGCAGTGAGCGCGGTGGCAGCTCAGGCCGTCGCCGCCGCCGTTGCGCTCGTCTCCCCGACGGCGGTGCTCCTCACCTCCTCCTTCGCGAACAAGGAGATCGCTGCCCACGCCGCCTGGCTGACCGGTGCCGGACTGGTGATCGACGCGGCCAGCATCGAGACCCGCGACGGCCGGATCGTCGGAGCGAAGCGCGTCTTCGCCGGCACCTGGGACACCGAGTGCGCCGTCACCGCTGACGTCGCCGTGCTCACCGTGCGGGCGAATGCCGTCACCGCCGAGCCGGCCGCCCTGCGCGCCGACCCGCAGGTGCAGAAGCTCGCGGTGAGCGCCCGGGTGCCGGCCGGCCTGGAGCTGGTCGACCGCGTGGTGCACGAGGCCTCGGCGGACGCCTCCGGAGCGCAGCGGCCCGCCCTGGCCGAGGCGGCGATCGTGGTGGCGGGTGGACGCGGTACCGCGGGTGACTTCGCGCCCGTCGAGGACCTCGCCGATGCCCTCGGCGCGGCGATCGGCACCACCCGTGACGCCGTCGACGAGGGCTGGATGGCGCACGACGCCCAGATCGGGCAGACGGGCGTCACGATCGCGCCCCGCGTCTACATCGGTGCCGGGATCTCTGGCGCTCCCCATCACCATGGCGGGATGCAGGCATCCGGGACGATCATCGCGGTGAACGTCGACGCGGAGGCGCCGCTGTTCGAGATCGCCGACTTCGGTGTGGTCGGTGACCTGCACGACGTGCTCCCGGCCGCTGCGGCGGCCATCCGGGAGCACCGCGCCGCCCGGGACGAGCCGTAGCGGCGTGAGTCGGCGTCGGCTGGGCTGGGCTGGGACGAGCCGTAGCGGCGTGAGTCGGCGTCGGCTGGGCTGGGACGAGCAGTAGCGGCGTGAGTCGGCGTCCGCGCGCGGATCGAGGGCCGCACCGGCGCCGTCGCGAGCGCACGAAGCCACGAGGGCGGATAGAGCCCGGGCCTGGCCGCGACGTGGGCGCTCGGCGCCGATGTCGCGATGGTGATGG
>JAENWO010000094.1 GCA_016649925.1 Actinomycetales bacterium | reverse complement strand
CGCGCCGGATGTCCTTCACGAGAAGGAGGAGGTGGAGGTCGTCCGTGGGGCTGGACTCGAACTCCGGGACGAGATCGAGATAGAAATCGCGAGATTCGATCGACTCTGCGTGAACGAGCAGGCCACGGCAGCCGACGGCGGCGGAGAGTTCGAGGAGCCGGGCGAACACATCTTGGAGTGGTCCGGCTGCCAGTCGTCGGCCTTCGTGTTCTATGTCGACACCGAGTCGAGCGAGGAGAGCAACCGGCTGGGGATACCTTCCGGCGCCCTTGCGGAGTCGTTCAGAGCCCTGACCGGGCCGTACCCGCGCCATGCACCATGCGTAGTAGGCGACCACCTATTCTGCTCGTGCTCGGTGACGACGAAGACCCAGGTGGTTCCGATGCTGGCCGACTGACGGGCATGGCGATGCAACCACTGCGTCTGCTCGGTCGAGCGACACTGAAAGTCATCGAGATCGTGGCGCGCCGAAAGCGCCTCTGGCGGTTGGTACTGGCCGCTCACTCGCTGAACGGCGAGGGGCGTCGCATGAGTCGACGGAGACCAGGTAGGTCACGGGCGGGCCGAGTGTTGAGTGCTTCCCATGCACTCAGGGCCTCCTCATCAAGCTCGAAGCGGTCGCGGTCGGCGAGCACTCTTAGGGCGGCCTCGTAGGCTTCGCTGACGACGAGCTCGGTGAGATCGACACCCGAAGCGGCAACGGCGCGTTCGATGACGTCGCGCTCCTCGGGCGTAGTTGGGCGTCGCCGCGCGTGGCCACCTCACTGAAGCGGCGGCCGGTTAGGCCGCCCCGCGCTCAGTTCTGAGCGATCGACAGCGTGTTGCCGTCCGGGTCCTGGAACTAGGCCACCTGGCCGTACCGAAGGTGGCAATGCCCTTCTCGTCCGTGCCAATCGGGCACGGCGTCCCGCTCGAAGGCCACGCCTTTCGAGGTGCGCTCGTCGACGGTTCGCTCGAGGTCGTCGATGATCCAACCGGCCAGCGTCGCCGTCGCCTGCGTCGCTCGTTGCCACGCCGCGGCTCGGCCACGCCAGGTAGATCGGGCAGAATGGTGCCGTGGACATGGTGCTGCGGGAGGTCACGTACAACAGCGAGGTGGTCTCCGAGCTCACCGAGGAGGTACAGCAGGAGTACGTCGACCGGTACGGCGGCCGCGACGCCACCCCTGTCGACGCCGCGGAGCTCGCCCCGCCGTTCGGGCACTACCGCGGCGATCTCCTCAGCCGCTGCTTCGGCAAGGACCTGTGAGCGCCTTCGAGGTCGTCCCGGCCGACCCACCGGCGGACGGCTCCCGGAGCGCGGCCTCGATGTCGGTGAGCTTCTGGACGAGCAGCAGGCTGTCGGGGATGCGGCGGAACCCAAGCGACTCGTAGAACTGGGCGACCCGCTCATGCAGGGCGTCCACGACGACAAGCCTTGCGGCTACCGTTTGCGTTGCATCGACGATCCGTGCAAGCGCGTCGGCAACGAGGACCTCGCCGAGCCCGTGTCCGCGCAGGGACTCGGACAGGGCGAGTCGAGCAAGCAACACGGCTGGGATCTCAGTCGGCCCGCCGCGCCCGATCTTGGTCGGAACATCTTCGCGGGTCACCTTGTCGGCGGCCAGCGCGTAATAGCCGACTACCGCGCCGTCTCGGTCGACCCACACCCAGGTTCGAGCGGTCCGGCGAGCGGTTGCGGGAACGGCTTGCTCGCGCAGCCACGTGTCCAGAGACGCTTCGCCGCAGGTGAAACCACGGACATCGTGCCGCTCTGGGTCGAGGCGCTCGGAGCGAAAGGCCATCCGTCAGTCGCGGGTGACCGTGTCACGGGCGCGCTTCGCCGCCAGGGTGAGTGCGGCGTTCGGGCTCGCCGGAGCGTCGAGGGCGTCAAGCAGATCGTCGAAGAACCCCGCTGGCACCGTGGTCGTGGCCTCGTACTCGCGAATGATGCGATCGGCCTTCTCCTCCGCGGCGGTGCGAGCGAACTCGCTGACCGGCACGTGCACGAGCTCGGCGGCCCGCTCGATCAGCGACTTCCGGTCCGGACGAACCCGAAACTCAAGACGGGCAGATGCTGCTGCCATCACTCCACCTCCCGTGTGTACGGACAATCGTACGGACAGAATGGCTGGATGTCCAACGGGGCTGACCAAGAAGCGCCGGGCTATGCGATCCCTTGCCGACCGGCCGATCACCGGCTACCGTCCCGCAGCACGAACGATGACCGGACCAGGCTGTCCGATAGCCGACCCTCCTGCGATACAGCGGCGACGCCTCAGCCGCCGGCGAACTCGAGTCAGTTGCCGTCGGGGTCGATCACGCTGAATGTGCACTCTCCCCATGGCCGGCCCGGACGCAGCCATGTCCTGGTCGACCACCTTGCCCTCAGCCCGGAGCAGGTCGCGCTCGAGACTGTCGACCTCGCGCTGCCGGGACTTGCTGGTGCTCTCGGTGGTGGCCCTGGCGATCTTAGGCCGCTTCTCAGAGAGCCGCCTGCTGATGGTCTGTACGTCCTTGCTGAGGCGGAGCTTCTTCTCGCGCTCGCGCGTCATCTGACGTCGGTGCTGATCGAGCATGCTCACGCGTCTCACCGTCTCGGATAGGAACGTTTGAGCAACACAGATACCGGACACGGGACATGCGACACCGCGCGCCGCGCCGTTCCAGGCAACGAGGTCAATGTTCGAGGTCGTCTGCACGGATGTCTGAGGTCCTCTGCACGGCCCCCGCCCGGCGTACGGAAGGGATCCCTATCCGGCTACCGGCCTACGGTCCAGCCCGAGGATCAATGCGAGGGCAGTCTCGATTTGTTCCATGGTCGCTTCGTTGACGCTTCCGATCCGGCGCTCGAACCGCGAGGAGACAACGCCGCGTACCGCTCTACAGACAGCGCGGCTCGGGCGGTCGATACCGGCGATCGGCGCCACGTCGACACGGAGTGCCGACGGGGCCAGCGAGCTGGACAGCGGGACGACGACGATCAGTTCTCCCGGCGCGCCGGTGCTCATTTCGTCATCGGAGACGACGACCGCAGGACGCGTCCTGCCCGGCTCGCCAGCGCGCCCTGCGCCCAGCGCGACGAGCCAGACCTCTCGGCGACGCGGGGCGTCAGTCGAGGCCATCTTCGAGGGTGGCCTCCCATTCCCGGAGTTCGGTCTGCGCGGCGGGATTCTGTGCGTCGACGCGACTGGCCTCGCGTTCCGAGCGCCAGATGGCTTCGCGTCGACGCGCGTCGGCGATCTCGGAGAGCAGTGCTGCCAGCGATACTCCGCGTTCGCGGGCCTGCTCGGCAAGCAGGTCGCGTGTCGCGCGAGTCACTCGGATGGTCCTCGTCTGGCTAGGCATACCACTGATCATAGCGCCTGGACGTGGCGACACATCACGTCGCCAAGTCGAGCCAACACCGACGCCCGTTGGCGCGTTCCGCTGGACGAACGATGACCGGACTCATCTGAGCCGAGTTCGGTGTCCCTAGCTGGCCGTAGGTCGAGTCAAGTTGACGTGTGGGCGTGCGGCATCGACCCCGCGTCGCGGAGCTGTTCTTGGTGATCTTGGTCGGTGGTGGTGTTGCTGGAGGGTGCCTGGCGCCCACGCTGACACTGGCCCGCCTGACGATCGGCATACGGCGAACGGTCGCCACCGTCAGGGCGGTGCTGATGGTGGCGGTGCGGTCGCCGTAGCCCGTTCGGTTTGGCACGACGAACCGACCAACAGCATGTAAACTGCATGCATGGTGGCCCTCCAGATTCGCGATGTGCCTGAGGACGTACGGCAGACACTGGCCGAGCGCGCGCGTGCTCGCGGGCAGTCGCTGCAGGCATTCTTGTTGTCGCTGGTGGAGGACGAGGCGCGGCGCTCCGCCAACCTGGCCTTGTTGGACCGCTTCGTCGGCCGGGAGGACGGATCCCGACTCTCCGTCAGCGTGGCCACCGACGCGCTGGACAGAGCGCGCGCCGAGCGGGATGTCGAGGTCGCAGGACGCCGCACGTCGGTCGGCGATCCAGGTTGATCGTCGTCGACGCATCGACACTCACCAACGCGCTCACTGATGATGGTCCAGTCGGTCAGTCAAGCCGAGCCGAGCTGGCCCGAGATGCGCACTGGGCGGCCCCCGAGCACCTCCTGGTGGAGACTTTCTCCGCGATACGCGGCCTATACCTCGGCCGCAAGATCAGCAGGCTGCGCGCCCTCGATGCCCTCGATGCCCTGGTGGCCTCGACTATCGAGTTGCTGGGCACTACTGCCTTGCTGCCCAGGATGTGGCAGCTTCGCGACCACGTCACCGGCTACGACGCTGCCTACGTCGCCGCCGCCGAGACCCACGGTTGTCCGCTAGTAACCGCCGACGCCCGACTCGCGCGCGCAGGCGATCTCCGCTGTGAAGTCCGTTTGGCGCTACCAAGCGACTGATCGCCACGTGGGTCCGATCAAGGATCGGTCAGCGGGACGAGTGGCTACTGGCCGCGCTGCCGCGGGCACGTTCGCCTTGTCTTCCGCGACCGAGACGGCAGAACGGGCAGAGCAGGTGCGCCGGCAGACGACCGTCCCTACAGGTCCGACGCACTCTTGCAGGTAGTCGTGATCGGCCGGTGGCCCCGAGAAAGTCGCCGCGGAGGTCGCCGACAACGCCCTGGGCTGACCCCGGAACAGCTCTTGGACGGCCCCTTCGTGCTCCTGGCTCATGGTGCGGGCCAGGCCGCAGCCGGGCTGCGGCGGCACCGCGAGATATACGGCTTCGACGGCGTGACGACCCACCAGCCCCAACCTGGAAGTGCCTCGGTGAGGCCGTCGCCGCTTACCGAGCCGGGGCCATCTCATAGTGACCCTGCTGAGAGGAGTGCGCGGCTGACCGGCCCGCCTCACGCGGCGGCTGACCAGCCCGACCACCGCAGGACCCCTGCCAGCACCACGGGGCCGGTCGGCGGGAGCACGGCATACGGCCGGTGCCGTTCCTGCAGCGCGGCGACGGCCCGCGCGTGCTCCTCGCCACCCGCCACCACTCGTGCCTCGGCGTCCGCCCGCACCCACCACAGCCGTGTCCAGTTCGCCTCGTAATGGTCGACGAGGAAGCTCACCCTCGGGTTCTCGGCGATGTTGCGCAGGTGCCGCAGGGCCGTCGTCCGTTTGGGCTTGTGGTCGACCGCGAAGAAGATCTCGTCGCCCACGAGAGTGACGACCACCGGCACGAGGTGCGGCTGCCCGTCATCGCCGGTGGTCGCGAGGTGGGCGTGGTCGACAGCGGCGAAGCGGCGGCGGCACTCGTCGACGTCCATGGCCTGCCCTCCTCCGGAGCCCTCCTGATCACGGGACGAGCAGCAGCTTGCCCGTCGTCCGCCGGGCCTCGAGATCCTCGTGCGCACGACCGGCATCCTCGAGCGGGTAGCGCCCGCCGATCCTGAACTCGACGGTCCCGCTGCGGATCCACTCGAACACCTCGCCGGCGCGACGGAGCAGCTCGTCGCGGGTCAGGATGTGGTGGGCCAGGGTGGGCCGCGTGAGGAACAGCGATCCCTTGGCGTTCAACGTCATCGGGTCGACCGGGTCCACCTTCCCGCTGGCGCCGCCGTAGAGCGCAAGCATCCCGCGCGTGGCGAGCGAGTCGAGGCTCGCCGCGAACGTCGAACGTCCCACACCGTCGTAGACCACCTCGACGCCCTTGCCGTCGGTCAGCTCGCGCACGCGGGCCGCGACGTCGACGTCATGGCCACCGTCCCCGCGTCCGTAGACGATCACGTCGACGGCCCCTGCCCCGCGCGCCAGCTCGGCCTTCTCGGGTGTCGACACGGTCCCGATCACGCGAGCCCCCTTGGCTGTCGCGACCTGCGTGAGCAGGAGCCCCATGCCACCTGCGGCGGCGTGCACGAGGACGTCGTCACCGGCGGCGAGCGGGAACGTGGACTCGGTGAGGTAGTGCGCCGTCATCCCCTGGAGCATCGCCGCAGCTGCGGTCTCGGCGTCGACCCCGTCGGGCACGGGCACGGCACGGTCGGCCGGCACGAGCACCTGCGACGCGTACCCGGCCCCGTCCACCATCGCCCAGGCGACGAGATCGCCCTCGGCCATGTCCTCGACGCCGGCCCCGACCGCCCTGACCCGGCCGGCGCCCTCGGAGCCCGCGACGAACGGGTACGTCATCGGGTAGGCGCCGGAACGCTGGTAGGTGTCGATGAAGTTCACCCCCGCGGCGGCCACGTCGACCAGGAGCTCGCCGTGCCCCGGCTCGGGCGTCGCCCGCTCGACCAGCTCCAGCACCTGCGGCCCTCCGGCCTCCTGCACCACGATCGCGCGCACCACAGGCTCCTCGTCGTCTCGTCGGGTGGTTCCCGTCCGGTAGCCACCGACGCTACGGCCTGCGAACACACCCGGCGAATCGGCAGGTCCGGCGGCTTCCACGCCGGTGGAGTTCACGAGCGCGCTACCTCCGCCGTGAGCCCACCTCGACGACGGGCGCTGAGCCTGGGGAGGCTGCTCACCGGGACGTCCGTGCCAGCAGCCTAGCCGTGCCGGAACCCGCCGGGGTCGAGGTTCACGAGGGCGTCCCGGGCCTGGTTGCCGGTCATCCCGGTGAGCTCCAGGAGGTCCACGACGAGGGAACGCAGCAGCACGACCAGGGTCTGCGCGCGCCACCCGCTGAAGCCCTTCGGGTCCAGCCGCTCGACGTCGCCGTGCGAGCCGAGGGCGAACCCGATGTCGTGGCTGGCGAGGGAGACGGCGTCGATCAGGTCGGAGAACACCTCGCCCAGGGCCACGCCGAGCGTCACCCCGAGCGCGAGCTCGGCTACCTTGCGGGGTGGCCGAGCCGCGCTGAATCCGAGGCACACCCAGGCGGCGATCGCGGCGAAGACCGGGATCTGGTGCCCCACCGCCCAGTAGGCGATGCCGTACGACGTACCAGCCGCCAGCGCTCCGGTGACGAGCGGCCACGCGTCCGCCCGCAGGCGCCGCAGGCCACGGCGGAACCGGGACGCAACGAGGAGGCGGAAACGCCGCAGGCCCATCCGGGGTGCGGCGACCTCCGGACTCGCGGGGCCCCGCGGTCACGCCGGTCCGCCCGGTTACAGGGTCCGACGGCGCAGCGTGGGTGCGCTGCGAGCCTCGGGTCGGTCGGAGCCGAGTCCCTCGGGGGCGACGATGACCTCCTGTGCAGCGGCGACGCCGCCCACGGTGAGAGTCGCGCCCGGGTCGAGCGAGCGCTTGACCAGTGCGAGCGCGACGGGTCCCAGCTCGTGGTGGCGCACGACGGACGTCACCGTCCCGACCTGGCGTTCGCCGTCGAGCACGACGTCGCCCGGCTCCGGGGTGGTGTGCTCGCTCCCGTCGAGGTGGAGCATGACGAGCCGGCGGGGCGGGCGACCGAGGTTGAACACCCGGGCCACCGTCTCCTGGCCCCGATAGCACCCCTTGTGCAGGTGCACGCTCGTGCGCAGCCAGTCCAGCTCGTGCGGGATGGTGCGCTCGTCCACCTCACGGGCCAGGCGGGGACGCCAGACCTGCACCCGCATCGCCTCCCAGGCCGAGGCCCCGGCGAGCCGGGCCCCGGCGCTCTCGGCGTTCGCGACGACGGCGGACAGCTGGTCGCGCGGGACGAGCCAGAGCTGGGCGGACCACTCGGAGCCCGGGTGCTCGGCGTCGGCTGGTCCGTAGTGCGTGGAGCCGGGTGCGGTGGTGGGCCACGGGTCGAGCCAGTGCGGGGGCTCCGCACCGTCCGCGGCGCGCAGGGCAGGGCCGACGGCGCTGGTGCCGAGGACGGCCGTGTCCTGCTCGGTCACCACGTCGACGCGGAGCATGAACCGCATGGAGTCCAGGAACGCGGCGAGGGGTGCGGCGTCATCGGCCTCCGTGACCAGCCACGTACGCGTGCCGTCGTCCTGGACCGCCGCGGCGTGCACGATGCGGCCGTTCGGGTCGAGCAGCAACAACTCGCTGGACGCGCCCACGGGCAGGTTGCCGAGCGACTGGGAGCTCAGCGTGTTGAGCCAGCTCAGCCGGTCCGGCCCCGTCACGGTGACGACACCGAGGTGGGACAGGTCGACGACGCCGATGCCTCGGGCCAGCGCGCGCTGCTCCTGGACCGGCTCGCCGTAGTGAGCGGCGACGCCGGCATCGGGACCGGCCGCCCGGACGGCGCCGTGGCGGGTGAGGAAGGGACTGGATGTGGTAATCACGTCAGCGTCAATGCCCGCGGAGCCCGGATCATTCCTGCCGCTGGAGGCGGCCGGAGGAGTAGGCCTGCAGCTCGTGGCCGAACGCGGCGAGGTCGGTGGCCCACATCAGCTCGCCGCCGACGAGCCCGTACATGCGGGACGCGGCGGTGACCTCCGCGCCGGTGGCGGTGCGTGCGATCAGGTCCGTGGCAAGGTCCACGCGTGGCCCCTGGACGGCTCCGAGGTAGACGCTGATGTGCCCGCTGGGGTCCGCCACGAGCACTTCGAGCTCCGTGGGCCCGGGGGCAGGGGCTCCGGCGCTCGTGCGGACCGCGGCGTCGGGCCCGCCGGCGTCGGCGGCACCCGCACGTCCGGCGCATTTCCATTGAATTCGACGCCAATTGAATTGCCCCGGGTTACCTGGCGGTAGGTCTTGGAATTGTCGATGTAT
>JAENWO010000546.1 GCA_016649925.1 Actinomycetales bacterium | reverse complement strand
CGCAGCTCCTCGAGCTGGCCCTCCGTCATCGTCGAGTAGTCCTTGCCCATCCCGTCCTCCCTAGTCTGATTCTGCAACCCGTAATCAGACTAGGGAATGACCTGCACAAACTCATGAACGACACACTCATGACTCACACCCTGAGGCGGGTGCCGCGATCTGGTAGCCACGCCATGGGGCGGTCTGCGATCCTGCGAGAGAGACGGACGGCCACAGGGGCGGCGAAGGAGCGGCTGTGCGACGCGAGGACCAGCGGCAGGGTGAGCGGGGCGAGGATCGCCCCGACCTCGCCTTCGAACGTGTGCGCACCCCGCGTCTGGAGCTGCGGCGCTTCGCGGCCGGCGATCGGGAGCCGTTCGTCGCGTACCGCTGGGACCCGGAGGTCGCGCGCTGTCAGTCCGGGAGCGCCCCCTTCCCGATCGAGTCGGCTGAGCGGTTCCTCGCCGATCTCGCCACCACTCACCCCGGGACGGGGCGCTGCTGCCGAACTGCGCCGTCTGGATGGCCGGTGTCGCTCGCTCCGTCGGTCACCGCAGCTGGTCGGACGTCGTGCGCCGGTACTCCTCGAGCAGCCGCAGCCACACCTCGCTGATCGTGGGGTAGGACGGCACCGCGTGCCAGAGCCGCGCGATCGGGACTTCACCGACGACGGCGATGGTGGCCGAGTGGAGGAGCTCGGAGACGTCCTGGCCGACGAACGTGGCGCCGAGGAGCACCTTTCGCTTCTCGTCGACGACGAGGCGCGCCTTGCCCGCGTATCCGTCGGCGTGCAGCGCGGAGCCGGCCACCCCGCCGAGATCGTAGTCAACGACCCTCGTGTCGTAGCCGGCTTCGGTGGCCGCATCGGCGGTGAGGCCGACGGCGGCCACCTCGGGATCGGTGAAGACGACCTGCGGTACCGCCTCGTGGTCCGCGGTGGCCACATGGGCGCCCCACGGGGCGTCGTCGACGGGTGCACCCGTGGCCCGGGCGACGATCACGTCGCCCGCCGCGCGTGCCTGATACTTGCCCTGGTGCGTGAGCAGGCTGCGGTGGTTCAAGTCGCCGACGGCGTAGAGCCAGTCACCGATCGGGTTCCCCGAGGCGTCGAGAACACGCAGCGTGTCGTCGACGCTCAGCCAGCCGGCGGCGGGAAGCCCTACGGTCGCGAGCCCGAGCCCTTCGGTGCGTGGCTCGCGTCCGGCGGCGACCAGGAACTCGGCGGTCGTGAGCGTGCTGCCGTCGTCGAGCGTCGAGGTCACGCCGTCGTCGCTGCGGGAGACCGACGTGGCCGTGACGCCGCGGCGGATGCTGACCCCGCGCTTCTCGAGTGCTTCCTTCACGAGTTCGCCCGCGAACGGTTCCACTCTGGCGAGCAGGGTGTCGCGCACGAGCATCGTGACGGCGCACCCGAGGTCGGTGTAGACGGTCGCCATCTCACAGGCGACGACCCCTCCGCCGAGGATCGTCAGGCTTTCGGGGATCGCCCGCGCCGAGACTGCCTCACGACTCGTCCACGGCTCGGCGTCGCGCAGGCCCGAGATGTCCGGCACCACCGCGCGCGTGCCCGTGCTGAGCGCAACGGCGTGCCGGGCCACGAGGACGCTCACGCTGCCGTCGTCGGCTACGACCTCGACGGTCTTCTCCCCGGCGAGACGCCCGTGGCCCCGCACGAGGTCGATGCCGGAGTCGTCGAGCCACGTCACCTGGCCCGAGTCGTCCCAGTCGCTCGTGAACGACGTGCCGGAATCTGTCAAGTCAAATGAGACAGTTGGGGTCAGTTCATCTGGGGGTCGGACTCGGGCTGGTTGATCCAGGATTGGGTCGGCATGATCGGCGGGTGCGGTCGGTGGCCGAACCGCTCGGG
>JAENWO010000185.1 GCA_016649925.1 Actinomycetales bacterium | reverse complement strand
GCCCTCGGCGGACTCGGCTGCGCCGTCGTCCTCCACGGCGTCGTCCTCCACGGCGTCGCCAGCCTCGCCGGAGTCATCCTGCTCGTCGATCACGGTGTCGTTCGGACCCGCGTCGTCGTCGGGCGCTGCCTCTGCGGGGTCCTCGACGACGTCCGTGTGGGCGTTCTGCGTGGGCTCGGACTTGTTCTCGCCGCCGGTCCCGTCGCCCGGGGTGCCCTCCTCGTCGATCTCGTCGACCAATGCATGGAGCAGCTCGTCGTCGTCGTCGTCCGCGGCGTCGGACCGCTCCGGGTGCTCCGCCGGGGCCGCTGCCTGTGCCATCTGCCCGGCACCGAGGAGGCCGCGCAGCTCGTCCAGGTAGCCGGTGATGGACTCCCGCTGCCGGTTGAGGTCCTCGACCTGACGCTGAGCGGTTCGCCGCTCGCGCTCGGTCTGCGCCGACGTGTCCGCCCGCAGCAGGTCGGCGCTCTGCCGGGCTTCGCGGGTGATGCGTTCGGCGCTCGCCCGAGCGTCCGACAGGATCTGCTGGGCCAGCTCCTCGGCCCCCGAGCGCAGGTCCTCGGCCTTCTGCAGCGCGGCCGCTACCCGCTCCTCGGCGTCCTGCGCGTGCGCCTGGGCGTCCGCGATCATCTGGTCCGTGTCGGCCTTCGCCTGGACGTGCAGCGCGGAGTCGGCCAGCTCGGCTGCCTCCCGCCGTCCCGCTACCTCAAGGTCCGTGTCCTCGCGGAGCTGCGCCACGCCCTGCCGGATGCCATCAGCCTCGGTGGTCGCCGCCCGGACGATCTCTGCGGCCTCCTGCTGGGCCGCCGCCAAGGTGGCCTGGGCCTCACGTTGCGCGTCCTCGCGGGCCGCGTCGGCGTCGGCCGTGGCTCGCGCCCGGGCGTCCTCGGCCTCGGCCTCGCTTGCCGCCTTCAACTCCCGGGCAGCGCGTTCGGACGCGACCCGTGCCTCGGTCATCTCGCGTTCTTCGATGGCCCGCAACGTGCCGAGCTCACGCTCGAGGCCGGCGCGTCGCTCGCTCTGCTCGGTCACGCTGACGCTGGAGATGCGCGCGGCCTCCCGCTCGGCCGAACCGACCAGCTCCTCCGCGCGCCGTTGGGCCGCGAGCATGACGCCCTCGGCCTGGCTGGCCGTCGTCGCCGTCGTGGCCTCGGCGTCGCGCCGGCCGTTCGACAGCAGCTCCGCCGCCTCGTTCTCGGCCTGGGAGGTGAGCTGCTCCGCCGTCGCGGTCGCGCGGCCGACGACGTCCTTGGCATGTGCGTTCGCCTGGCTGACGACGTCGGAGGACTGCTCCTCCGCGGAGCGCAGGAGCTGCTCGATGCGTGAGCCGAGACCGGCGTAGCTGGGCCTCTCGGCCTCCCGCACCTGGGCCTGCGCCTCGGAGAGCTGACCCGACATCTGCATGGTGGCGGCGTCCATCGACTCCACCTGCGCCCGAGCCTCACCGAGCTTCTTCTCCAGCGAGTGCAGGTGCTGGTCCACCTGGGCCCGGTCGTACCCGCGCATCACCACCGGGAAGGCGGTTTGGTCCTCAGCCACTTGCTCTCCTCGGCTCATCGAACGTCGTCGGGCGCGCGGGCGGGTCCTCACGCCCCTCGCGGCGATGCCAGCGTAGCCCGTGCCAGTGGGCGCCCGAACGTTCGTGAGGTGGCTCGCGCGCCAGGTCACAATCTGATCACGTAGTCTGGGGGGTCGTCGGCGTCGGGCCGGCATCGTCTACGAAGGGCTCCAAGGCTCGTGCTACGACGGATCTTCGCGATCCTGCTCATCGTGCTGGGACTCGGCACGATCGGGGCAGCGATCGCCTCAGGCACCGTGTGGCGCCCGGACGACCGGGTGACCGCGACCCTGCCCCAGGAACCTGATGTGCCGCTCGTCGTGACGGCGCCGGGTGTGCTGAACGTGGTCAACGACCACGTCCGGGTGCGCGTGGTCGGTGCCTCCGACGACACTCCGATCGTGCTGGCCATGGGCCGCGAGGCCGACGTGCGCGCCTGGGTCGGCGACGCCCTGCACCTCGAGGTCACGGGCCTGACCGACTGGGAGACGCTCGCCGTCACCGACGGGACGGACTCGAGCGCCACCCCGACCGGCGACGCCACCGACACGGCGACCGACGGGGCCACGGACGTCCCGACCGATACGGCGACGCAGGAGCCCACCGAAGCCCCGTCCGACGCCGAGCCGGCTGTCACCGTCCCCAACCCCTCGGGTTCGGACCTCTGGGTCGAGGAGGTCGACGGCACCGGCGAGCTCACCTATGAGTGGACCGCGATCGAGGGCCGCTGGATGATGCTGCTCGCGAGCGACGGCACCGCCCCCGCCCCGCAGCTCGAGCTCACCTGGACCCGCGAGGTCACCACGCCGTTCGTCAAGCCGGGCATCATCCTCGGCTCGGTGCTCCTGATCGTCGGCGCGGTCCTGCTCGTCCTGCAGCTGCTCACCGACCGGGAGGCCCGCCGGGCCCACCGGGCGGCCACGTCGGGCGGCGGGATCGAACCCGCCTCCCTCCCGGTCCTGGCCGAGGGTGAGGACGGCACCGTCGTGCCCCTGACCCGGCGCCAGATCCGGGCAGCCGATGAGGCCCGTCGCGAGCAGGAGCGACGGGCGCGCAAACCCCGAGGCGACCTGTCCGGGACGGACACGAGCGGCACAGCCGTCGGCGCCCTGGCTGCGGCCGGCGCGGACGATGAGTCCGACCTCGCCGCGGACGACGGCACCGAGCCGGGGACGGACCTCGTGACGCACGACGCGACCACGACCGACGCAGCACCGGGTGGTCCTATCACCGAGACCATCCCGGCGGTTCCGGCGTCCTCGGGCTCGAGCGACCTCGACGACTGGGTGCGCAGCGGCCGGACGGCCGAGCACGCAGCGCCCATCGAGACGTACGAGTCCACCGCGCCGGGCAGCGGCTTCCCCGTCGTCCCGGACGCCGGCTCAGCCGATTCAGCCCGCGCCGAGGCCGAGGCGCCGAGGCGCGGGTGGTGGAGGGCTTTGGGTAAACCCGCGGCGGGCGTCATGCCTGGCGAGGAGCGGACCGGGACGCAGGACGCCACAGACGTCGCAGCCGGCACGGAGGGCGCGATCGAGACGGACGCACCCATCCGGCCCACGCGTCGCCGCTGGCGCCCCGACAGCTGGGCGGCGCCCAGCATCGGCGCGGCCGCCGGCTCGACGCCCACGTCACCGGTGGAGCCGGCCGAGGCCGACGGCACCGCTTCGGGGGACGACGTCTCGACCGATGAGAACCCGCAGGCCTCAGGCGCCTCGTGGCGTCGGACCTGGGGCCTGGGCTCGAGGGGCCGTACCGCCGAGCCCGGTGCCGCCGGTCCAGCGGGGACCGACGACGCGAGCCCGGCCGATGACCGCGACGAGAAGGAGGACAAGTGAGCAGCACCCTGCGCCGGCACCTGACCGCCGCGCTCGGCATCGCCGCCTCGGCCGCGTTCCTCGCGGGCTGCGCCATCCCGGTGCCCGAGGTCGAGCCGGACCCGGCACCCACCCAGGTCCAGCCGGTCCTGGACGACCCCCGGCTCGAGAACGTCCTGAGCGACATCGGGGAGGCCATCGCCCAGGCGGACGCCGCGATGGATCCTGCGCTCCTGGCCGGACGTGTGGAGAGCCCGGCACTGGACGTGCGCACCGCGGAGTACCTGCTCCAGCAGGCCACGGCCGACGGCGACGCGCCGGCGACGCCGCAGCCGTTGACCACCTCCGAGCAGGTCGCCGTCGTGGCGGCCACGGACACCTGGCCGCGCACCGTGCTGGTGGTCACCCAGATCCCCGACGGCGGGAACACCCCGCTGCTGCTCGGCCTGCAGCAGGATGATCCCCGCAGCAGCTACACCCTGTTCAGCTGGGTCCGGCTCCTGCCCGGCGTGACGATGCCGGAGACGGCGATCCCCTCCGTCGGCAGCGCCGCGGTCGCGGCCGACGCGGAGGGCCTGGTCGCGACACCCGCGGCGACGGTCGTCGACTACGCCGACCTGCTGACGAACGGTGCGGAGAGCCAGTTCGCGGGGCAGTTCGCCGAGGACCCCTACCGCACGCTCGTCGCCCAGGATCTCGCCAACCTCCAGACGAACGTCGCGGCGGCCGGCACCGTGGCGCAGTCCACGGCGGCGACCGACGGGCAGGTGCTCGCCCTCGCGACCGACGACGGCGGAGCGATCGTGCTCGGCGGCATGGTCACCTCCCAGGTGTACGAGCGGACGGTCACGGGCGCCGAGCTCGACGTCAAGGGCCAGCTCGCCGAGCTGGCCGGTGGCGACGGGACGGTCACGAGCAAGCTCACCGCGACCTACAGCCAGATGATCGCCTTCTACGCACCGCCCGCGGCCGAGGGTGCAACCATTACGGTGCTGGGTGTGGAGCGCGTGCTCTCCGGCGTCGAGCAGAGTTGATTGCTGCGGCACGCTTCGAAGACGTCACGATCGAGGAAAGACCCAAATGACCCAGCCTGCATCCCCCTTGAACCTGCGCGGAGCCGTGGACCTCTCCGCGCTGTCCGCCCCCGCCCCGCGCCCGCCCGTACCCGGCCAGGGTGCTTCCGTACCCGGCCAGGGCGCTGAGGGTGTCGTCGTCGACATCACCGAGGCGACGTTCAACGACGTCGTCCAGCAGTCCGCGCAGGTCCCGGTGATCGTCGACCTGTGGTCGCCGAGCTCCGCGGCGAGCGCCCAGCTCAGCCCGGCCCTCGAGCAGCTGGCGGGGGAGTACGGCGGGCGGTTCCTGCTAGCGCGGGTCGACGTCGACGCCAACCCGCAGATCGCGCAGGCGTTCCAGGTGCAGTCCGTGCCCTCGGTGCTCGCCATCATCAAGGGACAGCCCCTGCCTCTGTTCCAGGGCGCGTACTCCGTCGAGCAGATCCGCCAGGTCATCGACGAGCTGCTTCGCGTCGCGGCCGAGAACGGTGTCTCCGGGACCGTCCAGCCGGGCGAGCCGGCCGACGCCGAGCCCGAGCCGGAACCGGAGCTGCCGCCGCTGATCCAGGCCGCGTACGACGCGATCGAGGCGGACGACCTGGACGGCGCGGCCGCCGCCTTCGAGCAGGCGCTGAAGGAGAACCCCGCCGACGGCGAGGCGCGCGCGGGGCTGGCACAGGTGAACCTGCTCCGCCGGATCGACGGCGTGGACGCGGTGGAGGTCCTCACCGCTGCCCGGGACGCCGCTCCCGGTGACCTGGGGGCGCAGCTCGTCGCCGCGGACGTCGAGATCGGTGCGGGCCAGCTGGCAGCCGGGTACAACCGGCTCCTCGGTGTCATCCGCACCACCGCCGGGGCCGACCGGGAGGAGGCCCGGGCCAGGCTCGTCGAGCTGTTCCTGCTCGCGCCCGACGACTCCCCCGAGGCGCTGCGCGCACGACGCGACCTCGCCGTCGCCCTCTACTAGAGCCCGGCACCCCAAGCACGCGAGTGCTGGCGTTTCATGTCATATCTCGAGATATGACATGAAACGCCAGCACTCGCGTGCTTGGGGTTCGTGCTGGGGGTTCGTGCTGGGG
>JAENWO010000531.1 GCA_016649925.1 Actinomycetales bacterium | reverse complement strand
GGCTGCGCAGAGGCTTGAGATCCTTTTGCCGGGCCCCGACCATGTTGATGCCGGCGATCTCGAGCTGACCGCCCGTCACCGGCAGCAACCCGACGACGGTGCGACCGATGGTGGTCTTGCCGGAGCCGGACTCCCCCACCAGCCCGACCACCTCGCCCTGGTTGATGGTGAGGCTGACGCCGTCGACCGCCCGGAAAGCCGGCGTGCGCCCACGCTTGGGGTACTCGACGACGATGTCGGTCGCCGTCATCACCGCGGCACCGAGCGGCGTGTCGCCCCCGTGCTCCATCTCGTACTCGTCGACCGAGACGGGGCCAGCCTCACCGAGGTGAGGGACGGCGTCGAGCAGCTCACGCGTGTAAGGGTGCTGCGGGTTGCCGAAGATCTGCGCGGAGTCGCCGGTCTCCACGACGCGGCCGTTGCGCATGACGAGGATGCGGTCCGCCATGTCCGCCACCACGCCCATGTCGTGCGTGATGAGGATGATGCCGGAGTCGATGCGGGAGCGCAGGTCACGCATGAGCTTGAGGATCTCGGCCTGGACGGTGACGTCGAGCGCCGTCGTCGGCTCGTCCGCGATCAGCAGCTTGGGGTCGCAGGACAGCGACTGGGCGATCATGGCGCGCTGGCGCTGACCACCGGAGAGCTGGTGGGGGTAGGAGTGGAACCGCGTCTCGGGGTCCGGCATCTCCACCAGCGTGAGGAGCTCGATCGCGCGGGCCTTCGCCGCGGCCGGTCCCATGTCGAAGTGGGTCCGCAGTGTCTCGACGATCTGGAAACCCACCGTGTACACAGGGTTCAGGGCCGTCATCGGCTCCTGGAAGATCACCGCGACCTCCTTCCCGCGCACGTGCCGCAGCTTGGCCGAGGACATCCCGATCAGCTCCTGGTCGCCCATCTTCGCGCTGCCGCGCGCCCGGCCGTTCGGCGGGAGCAGGCCGATCAGCGACATCGAGGACTGCGTCTTACCGGAGCCGGACTCACCCACGATCGCGACGACCTCGCCGGGGTGGACCTCGTAGGTGACATCGATCGCGGCCGGGTACCACTCGCCGTCGACGTAGAAGTCGACGCCGAGGTCCGTGACCTTGAGGATGGGCTCGCCGGTGTGGATGGGGCTCTGCGCGGTGGTCGGCGTGGTCACGCGGGATCACCTTTCCTTCGGTGCGCGCACGGTGGTGCTGCCGCGCAGGTGGTTGGGGCCGGTAACCCCTGATGGGAACATGGGTACATGGGTCCGACGCTGACGTTCCGCACGAACTTCGCTCGCGTCCTGGCGGTCGTCATCGCCGTGGTGACACTCGCTGCGCTCTACTTCTTCGCGGCCCAGGGCGGGGTGCGTGAGCTGCTGCGGTCCGGGCCGACGGCGCTGCTCGGCGCCGCGCTCGGCTGGGCGCTGTTCTGGAGACCCCAGGTGGAGGTCTCCGACGGCGGCATCACCATCACGAACATCCTGCGCACCATCCACGTGCCGTGGCCCGCGTTCAAGGGCGTGGACAGTCAGTGGTCGCTGCGCGTGGAGACGCCGGGGCGCACCTTCACCGCGTGGGCCGTACCCGCCAGCAGCGGGATGGCCTCCCGGGTGAGGAGCACGCCGCGCGCAGCCCTGGAGTCCGCGCAGACGCCGGGCCGTCGAGCGCTCACCGAGGGCGGGAACGCCGACGCGGCCGCACTGGCCATCGCCGAACGCCTGCACAAGCTGCGCGCCGCCGGCTACCTGAAGGGCACGCCCCGCGAGGAGATCCGGCCCACCGTCACGCCCAACCGAGCCGTGATCACGGTACTGGCCGCTCTGGCCGCTCTGAGCGTGGCGGGACTGGTGCTCGGCTGAGCCGGCCCACGCCGTCGCGCACCTGGTTGTCATCCGGCAGCTGAGCGCCGTCGAGCAGCCGAGCGCCGTCGAGCAGCCGAGCGCCGTCGAGCAGCCGAGCGCCGTCGAGCAGCCGAGCGCCGTCGAGCAGCCGAGCGC
>JAENWO010000224.1 GCA_016649925.1 Actinomycetales bacterium | reverse complement strand
CGGCGCCCCGGCGCAACCGGGACGCGGTCGTGCTGATGCTACTGAGCGGAGCCCGTGCGGGAGCCCGCTCCCGTGGAGGGCTCCGCGCCGCCGTCGGGCACGGGCCGGGAAGGATCGACGGCGGAGCCCGAGCCGGGCGCGTCGGCTCCCGCGGTCCCGGGGTCGGCTCCCGGAGCCTCGGACGGCTCCACGGCGTCGGCCGGGGGCCGCGGAACCTCGACGTCGGGGACGGGGACGGGGCGGCCGCCAGGGGCGCCGACGGCGTCCGCCGTCTGACCGCTCGCGATCCGGGCCTTCATGGTGGCCGAGTAGATGTCGACGTACTCCTGGCCGGACAGGCGCATCAGCTCATACGTGATCTCGTCGGTGATCGAGCGCAGCACGAAGCGGTCGTTCTCCATCCCCCGGTAGCGGCTGAAGTCCATCGGCTTGCCGACGACGACGCCGATCCGGTGCAGCTTGGGGATCCGCTTGCCGATCGGCTGGGCGATGTCCGTGTCGACCATAGCGACCGGGATGACGGGTGCGCCGGACTCCAGCGCGAGGCGCGCGACGCCCGTCTTGCCGCGGTAGAGACGGCCGTCGGGGCTACGCGTGCCCTCGGGGTAGATGCCGAACAGACCCCCCTCGCGCAGCCGGTGCAGACCGGTGTTCAGGGCGGCCTCGCTGGCTTTGCCGCCCGCGCGGTCCACCGGGATCGTCCCGACGCCGCGCATGAAGAACGTGATGAGCCGCCCCCGCACGCCGCGTCCGGTGAAGTAGTCCGCCTTACCGAGGAAGACGATGCTGCGCGGCAGCATGATGGGCAGGAAGAAGGAGTCGATGACGGCGAGGTGGTTGCTGGCCATGATGGCCGCCCCCTCGGCCGGGACGTTCTCGGCGCCTCGAATCCACGGCTGGTAGAAAACCCGCAGGATCGTCCCCAGCGTCGCCTTCATGAACCGGTAGAACAACCTGTCACCTCTGCCTGGGAAACGCCTCGGATGCCTCGCGCGTGGGGTCGGCCGCAACTTCTCACTCTAGAGTGCACACCATGGGTGAACCTACCTGGGGCGGGGACGAGCCGCGCTCCGCCGACGACGGCGGACCCGAGCCGAGCGACGCGGACGTCGAGGCAAGCTGGGCGGAGATGACGGCCCGCCTCGGACCGCTCTGGTCCGCGGACGAGGCACAGACCCCGGCCTCCTTCGAGAGTGCCATCCCGGCCGCCACTGCCCCCGCCCCACCTGCCCCGGCGCCCGCGCCCCAGGTGGAGGGCACCGTCGGCGGACCCCGCGACTACGGCGTCGAGGAGGAGGCCGACGAGGGCTACGTGCCACCGGAGCCCGAGCCGATCGACGCCTCCGACCCCATCTCCACGATGGCCTGGGCCGCCGCCGTCGGGGGTCCCCTGCTGACGATCGTGTGCCTCGTCCTGTGGTCGGACGCCCCGCGTGCCCTCTACATCGGAACGCTCGTCGCGTCGGTCCTCGGCTGGGTCACGCTGATGTGGCGGATGCCCAGGGACCGCTCCGGATCCGACGGCGACGGGGCGGTCGTCTGAGCTTCGGGGGGCCGGCGCGGCCTCGACGCTCGCCGGCGGCTCACACCCGTCCCTGGTGTCGCAACCGGGCGGCGCACCGGGCTGGATAAGGTGTACCCAGCATCCGCCTCTGCCACAGGAGCCAGTCATGGACGAATACGCCGTTCCGACCCTTGTCACCACGCCGCCCGAGATGAGCATCAGCGACCTGCTCGCCGACCGCGCCGCGAGCGAGCCCGGCCGCACGCTGATCGAGCGGCAGGTCGACGGCGCCTGGCAGCCGATCAGCGCCCTGGAGATGCACGAGACGGCCACCGCGATCGCGAAGGGGCTGATCGCGGCCGGCGTCGAGGCCGGTGACCGCGTCGGCATCATGTCGCGGACCCGCGCCGAGTGGACCCTCTTCGACTTCGGTATCTGGTACGCCGGGGCGGTGCCCGTCCCGGTCTACGAGACGTCCTCGGCGGATCAGACTGCCTGGATCCTCTCCGACTCCGCAGCGAAGGCGGTGCTCGTCGAGAATGCCGGTCACGAGGCCGTCATCGCCGAGGCGCGTGCCAGCACCCCGGCGCTCCAGCACGTCTGGCAGCTCGACGGCGGTGCGATCGCCGCGCTGACGGCGGCCGGTTCGGGCGTGAGCGACGACGAGGTCCGCGCCCGTTACGACGCCGTCCGGACGTCGGACCTCGCCACGATCATCTACACCTCCGGCACGACGGGGCGACCCAAGGGGGCCGAGCTCACCCACGGGAACTTCGTCGAGCTGTGTCGCAACGCGATCGGCGTACTCGGGTCCCAGGTGCTGTACGACGGGTCCAGGACGCTCCTCTTCATGCCGCTGGCCCACGTCTTCGCCCGGTTCGTCGAGGTGCTCTGCATCGCGGCCGGTGCGCCGCAGGGTTACATCCCCGACACGAAGACGCTGGTGGCCGACATGGGCACGTTCCGGCCCACGTTCATCCTCGCCGTGCCGCGCGTGTTCGAGAAGGTCTTCAACAGCGCCGAGCAGAAGGCGGCCGCCGCCGGCAAGGTGAAGTTCTTCCGTTGGGCCGCACGCGTCTCCGGCGCGTACTCCCGCTCCCTGGACACCGGCGGGCCCGGCCTTGCCCTCAAGGTGCAGCACAAGATGGCGGACAAGCTCGTCTTGCACAAGATCCGCGAGGCACTCGGCGGCCAGGCCGAGTTCGCCATCTCCGGGGGCGCGCCCCTTGGTGAGCGCCTCGGCCACTTCTTCCGCGGCGTCGGCCTCACCGTCCTGGAGGGCTACGGCCTCACCGAGACCACGGCGCCGCTGTCCGTCGGCCTGCCGGTGAAGTCGAAGATCGGCACGGTCGGTCCGCCGCTGCCCGGCGTGAGCATCCGCATCGGCACCGACGGTGAGATCCTGGCCAAGGGGATCCCGGTGTTCCGCGGCTACCACAACAACATGGAGGCGACCGCGGCCGCCTTCACCGACGGCTGGTTCCACACCGGTGACATCGGCGAGATCGGCTCCGACGGCTACGTGCGCATCACCGGCCGCAAGAAGGAGATCATCGTCACCTCCGGCGGGAAGAACGTGGTGCCGTCCCAGCTCGAGGACCGGCTGCGGGCGCACCCGCTGATCAGCCAGTGTGTCGTGGTGGGCGACCAGAAGCCGTTCGTGGCGGCCCTCATCACCCTCGACACCGAGATGCTCCCCACCTGGCTGTCCAACCACAGCCTCCCCGAGATGTCCGTGGCCGAGGCGGCCGTGAACCCGGACGTCCTGGCCTCACTCCAGGCCGCCGTAGACCGCACGAACTCGAGGGTCTCCCGGGCCGAGTCGATCCGCCGCTTCGAGGTGCTCGAGACCGACTTCACCGTCGACAACGACTACCTCACACCGTCGCTCAAGGTGAAGCGCAACTTCGTGCTCCGCGACTTCGGGGACCTGATCGAGAACCTCTACACCAAGGCCGCCAAGGAGCGCGCGAACGACTGACCGTCCGCTTCGGTGCAGCTCCACCCGCTGGTACCCCACTGGTGTACGGATCGACAACCGGAACGGCTGCCGCCTGATGCTGGCTCTGGCCGCCGCAGCGCCGCCGGCCGGGGCGGTGTGTGATTCAGGATCCGTACCATGCAGGTGTGACGAACGAATCGGACGAACTCACCGCACGCGTGGCAACGCTCGAAGGACGGATCGCCTACCTGTACGCACGCTTCGGCGTTGACCCGGCTGCCGCCGAGCAGGTCGAGTTGCCAGTGCCAACCGCGATCCTGGAGCTGGTGCGTGAGGGCAAGGAGGTCGCAGCGATCAAGAACTACCGCGGCACCTTCGGCTCCAGTCTCGGCGACGCCACCAGGGCGATCAGGGGCATCAAGATGGAATCCCAGAAGTAGGGGTCGAAGTACCAACGCCAGCAGTGCCGCAACGCGAACGTGCAGCGGCGGTCCTGGACGATAAACGACCACCGCGGCCAATCCTCGTATGGGGATCCGCCACCGGCACACTTCTGCGCGGTCGAGCGCGGCCGACGTAGGCAATCAGGAGGGTCAGCGAGGCCTCCGTGCCTCGATCAAGAAGCGCTGAGCGTGGGCGACGAACGGCCCCTCGGACTGGATCCGGTCGTGCAGCCGGGCGAGTCTGCCTCGATAACCTTCAAGCGTGAAACCGGGAACGGTCCAGAGGACCTTCCGGAGAAAGTAGACAACCGCGCCAACGTCATTGAACACGGTGCGCAGGGCCTGCTCACGGAGATCGACCACGACGAGACCGGCTGCCTCAGCCGCGGTGACAGCTCGCTGCGGGCTCCGTCCCTTGCCGATCGGTTGGTGGCCCATCATGAAATCGGTGAGCTCGCGGTTGGTGCCGGCCCCGACTTGCTGGGACAGGTAGGTCCCGCCGGGCTGGAGCACACGGGCGATCTCGTCCCAAAGAACCACCGTGGGGTGTCGGCTCACGACGAGGTCGAAGGACTCCGCAAGGAAGGGCAGGTCGGCGTGGTCGGCTACCTCGACCACCGAGACGCCGAGCGAGCGCAGGTTCCGTTCGGCCACCTCGATGTTCGGCGGCCAGGATTCGGTAGCGGCCAGCACAGGAGGCGCGTGCAGGACCTGCGCGAGCACCTCACCGCCACCGGTCTGGATGTCGAGTGCCGCAGAGGACGTGATCATTCGCTCTGCCATGATTCGGGAGTAGCCCCACGACGGGCGATCCTCGGTGGCCCGACCGTCAAACCAGGAGAAGTCCCATCCCTCTACCGGCACGGACTCACCTTCTGCGAGAAGTTCCTCGAACCTCGACGGCATAGTCACCCCACCAGCGTTGCCCTCAACGTCAACTGCTGCAACAACGGCTCTTCGCCGTTCGGAGCGGGAACAGCCACTGCACGCTCCATCGGGCTGCATCGGTCATGGCGCACGTCCCAGCAAGGATCGTCCTGCTGCATGCTTACTCGGTGCCAGTTGACCCGGGCTGCCATCGAACGCACCGGGCCAGTTGGCCAAGAGGAACAGCCGGGGCGTTCTGCCGCT